>JAOZUP010000043.1 GCA_029938595.1 Thermoanaerobaculales bacterium
TGTCGAGATCCGCGGGCGTCACCTTCTGCCAGTGGTAGGTGCCCTTGAGGTAGGCCTCGTGCGCCTCTGGGTTGACGGTCCGGGTAGAGGCCAGACGGGCCTCCTCCTCGGGAGTCAGCGCCAGTTTGATCTCGTCGGCAACCGCCCGCGCGACATCGCTCTGCAGCGCCAGGATGTCGGTGAGGTTTCGCTCGAAGCTGTTGGCCCACAGGTGGTCCTCGGTGCTCGCGTCGATGAGCTGCACTGTCGTGCGCACCGTGCTCCCGGACCGCCGCACCGAGCCCTCGATCACCATCGCGACGCCGAGCTGCTTGCCGATCTCCCGGATCGGCGTGTCGGAGTCCCTGAATCCCATCACCGAGGTGCGGGCAATCACCTTGTCGAAGGCCGAGATCTGGGCGAAGGTGACGATCAGCTCCTCGTGAAGACCGTCGACGAAGTAAGCCTGGTCGGGGTCTCCAGTCAGGTTCTTCAAGGGAAGGATGGCGATGGAGCGGATGGGCTGCGGCGGCGGCAGGGAGACCACCTGGTCGGTCGAAATCGACTTGAGGTTGTACGCCAGGTCCGAGGCCGACTGAAAGCGCGCATCCGGGCTCTTCTCCAGAGACCGCCGAATACTGCGCTCCAGCCCAATAGGCAGCGTTGTCCCAGAGTCCGAGAGACTCGGCAGTTCTTCTTTGAGGATGGCTGCGGTGGTCTCGGCAGTGCTGCTGCGCAAGAACGCGGCCTTCCCCGATAGCATCTCGTAGAGAACGCAACCGAGGGCGAAGATGTCGGACCTGGCGTCTGACGGCTCGCCTCGAAGCTGCTCGGGCGACATGTAGCCCATGGTTCCGAGGACACTGCCGGGAACCGTACCCGCCGGTGTCAGCGTGGCGGTCTCGGCGTCCTCCTCCACCGGCTCCTTCACCTGGGCGAGCCCGAAGTCGAGGATCTTCACTCGGCCATCTGAGGTGATGAATACGTTCTCGGGTTTCAGGTCGCGGTGAACGATCCCCTTGCCGTGTGCCGCGGCGAGCCCGTCGGCGATGGCCGCCCCCATCTCCACCACCTTCTGCCAGGGCATGCCTGTGGGCGGGATTGACTGTCTGAGGTTCTGACCATCCAGCAGCTCGGTGACTATGAAAGGCGAACCCTCGTAGGTTCCGAAGTGATGGATGGCGAGGATGTTCGGGTGATCGAGCTTTGCGACCGCCTTCGCCTCACGCTCAAACCGGGCGAGGCGATCGGCATTCTGTGCGACATCTTGATGAAGCACCTTGATCGCCACATCGCGATCCAGCCGCTCGTCGTGGGCGCGGTACACCTCGCCCATCCCGCCCTCGCCGATCTTCTCGACGATTCGGTAGTGGCCGAGGGTGGTGCCGATCATCTTCAGTCCTCCGGGAGATTCATCCGGCGCAGCAGATCCTGGAAGCGCGGGTCGGAGCGCAACGGGTCGAAGTCATACATGTCGATGTACGGCAGATTGGGGTCGCGGATCTCGAAGGCTCGCTCGAGCCAGTCGAGTGCCTTTCCATGCTCGTGCGCCTCGGTGTAGAGGAAGGCCACGTCAAAAGGACTGACGAACGACCTCCGGAATCGCTCTTCCAGGGCCGCAGCCGCCCGCCCCATCGCCTCCGTGTAGCCGCCCTTCGCCCAGCCCTTCTCGAGAGCCGCTTCAACCTCGTGGTCGGCGTAAAGCACCTTCAAACATGTCTTCGCCGCCGCGACAGCTTCCGTGTGTCGGCCGCTTTTGGATGCCGCGAGCCAGAGAATATTCAGGGCAACCGGATTATCGGGTTGCATGGCCAGTGCTGTGTTGGCTGCGGCCACAGCTTCGTCGTAGCGCCGATTGAAAGACAGGACTGCCGCATACAAAGCGTGGAAAAGCGCGTTCACCGGGTCGAGCTCGAGCGCCCGCTCGCTGTGCGGCAGGGCCTCGTCGGTGCGCCCCGTGATCGCCAGGAAGTGGGCGTAGTACGCCTGCGTGTTGGCGGCGTTGGGGTTGAGCTCGAGGGCGCGTTGCCACTCCAGCTCGGCGCCGGCCCAGTCCCAGTCGGTCCACGTCCTGACCCCGGCCAGCGCCTCGTGCGCTCCCGCAGACTCGTCGTCCAGCGCGATGGCTTGCAGCGCCGCCGCCTTCGCCTTGGGTCCGGCCTCCTGGGGCGGCGTGATGCCCATCTGCTGGCGGCACCCCCAGACGAAGGCGAGGCCTTCGTAGGCCGGGGCGTAGGAAGGGTCCTTCTCCAGCGCGAGCTCGAAGTAGCGCTCGGCGGTGTCGATACCCTCCGGCGTCAGCTTCTTCCAGTTATAGGAACCGATGAGATAGGCCTCGTGCGCCTCGGGGTTGACGACCCGCACAACGGCGAGGCGGGCCTCCTCCTCGGGCGTCAGCGCCAGCTGGACCTCTTCGGCGACCGCCCGCGCGACATCGCTCTGCAAGGCCAGGATGTCGGTGAGGTTGCGCTCGAAGCTGTTGGCCCACAGGTGGTCCTCGGTCGTGGCGTCGATGAGCTGCATCGTGGCACGCACCGTGTCCCCGGACCGTCGCACCGAGCCCTCGAGCACCACCTCGACGCCGAGCTGTTTGCCGATCTCCCGGATCGCTGTGTTGGAGTCCCTGAATCCCATCACCGAGGTGCGGGCGATCACCTTGTCGAAGGCCGAGATCTGGGCGAAGGTGGCGATCAGCTCCTCGTGAAGACCATCGACGAAGTAGGCCTGGTCGGGGTCTCCGGTCAGGTTCTTCAAGGGAAGGATTGCGATGGAGCGTATGGGTTGCGTCTCCGCGTCTGAAGCGAAGCGGTCGAGGAGACCTGGGCCGAACAGTAGAGCAATTGCCGCGAGCCCGACCACGATGGCGGCAACGGCCACCAACATCGTCGTTCGGGTCTTTCGCTGCGGTGGCGGCGAGATGACCGCCTGGTCGGTCGAGACCGACTTGAGGTTGTACGCGAGATCCGAGGCCGACTGGAACCGCGCATCCGGGCTCTTCTCGAGGCAACGGTGGATGGTCCGCTCAACCTCGGCAGGGAGGACGGTGCCGGTTGACGACACCCGCTCCGGCTCCTCCTTGAGGATGGCCGCGGTGGTCTCGGCAGTGGTCTTGCGCAAGAACGCGGCCTTACCCGATAACATCTCGTAGAGAACGCAACCGAGGGCGAAGATGTCGGATCTGGCATCGGCCGGCTCGCCTCGAAGCTGCTCGGGCGACATGTAGCCCATAGTGCCCATAACGGTGCCGGCCACCGTGCCCGCCGGGGTGAGGGTAGCGGTCTCGGCATCCTCCTCGATCGGCACCTTCACCTGGGCGAGTCCGAAATCGAGGATCTTCACCCGGCCGTCAGAGGTGATGAAAACGTTCTCGGGCTTCAGATCGCGGTGAACGACTCCCTTCCCATGTGCAGCAGCCAATCCATCAACAATGGCCGCCCCCATCTCCACCACTTTCTGCCAGGGCATGCCGGCGTTTGGAATTGACTGTCTGAGGTTCTGACCATCCAGCAGCTCGGTGACGGCATAGGTTACTCCGCCTTCGAGTCCAAAATCCCAGATCTCCAAAATGTTTGGGTGCACAAGTTTCGCAACCGCCTTCGCTTCGCGCTCGAACCGAGCCAAGCGATTGGCATCCTGTGCGACATCTTGATGAAGCACCTTGATCGCCACATCCCGATCCAACCGCTCGTCTTGCGCGCGATAGACGACCCCCATTCCGCCCTCGCCGATCTTCTCGACGATGCGGTAGTGCCCAAGGGTGCGACCGATGAGGTCACTCATTGTTGGTGATTCCCTGCGGGGCTATGGTATCGCAGCTCTGAGGTCACTTCCAGACCGGGTCCGCTATGATGTCTGACCTGTGAAGCGAAAAAGGAGAGGCAGATGTTGGAAAAAGAGCGACACCCGGTGACCAGATTCTTTGGCGGATTGTGGAAAGGGCTGGACGAAGCGCGGAGGATTTTCGTCAATCTGCTCTTTCTGGCGTTGATCATTGGCGCGATCTGGTTCCTCTTTCAGGATGACGGCCCGGGCATCGCGGACACGACGGCGCTGGTCGTGGCGCCGAAGGGTCGGCTGGTCGAGCAGGAGACGGGACAGTCGCTCGAACGGATGATCAACGAGGCGCGAGGCGCGGTCCCGTCTGAGGTCCTTCTCAAGGACGTCATCGATGCGATCGAGGCCGGCAAGGACGACGATCGAGTCCAGGCCCTGGTCCTCAACTTGAACAGTTTCGGTGGCGGCTGGCCGACTAAGCTGCAGGACGTGGCGAAGGCGGTCGTCGAATTCAAAGCGAGCGGCAAGAAGGTGATTGCCGTATCCGACCACTATGAACAGGACGCCTACTACATCGCGGCCTTCGCCGATGAGGTGCTGATGAACCCGGACGGGCTGGTGATCCTCGAAGGCTACGGCCGATACAAGACCTACATGCGGGACGGCCTCGACCGACTCGGCATCGACGTCAACGTCTTTCGAGTCGGCGAGTACAAGTCGTACGTCGAACCCTATCTGCGCGACGACATGTCGCCCGAGGCCAAGGAAGCCAACCTCGCGTGGCTCGGCGATCTCTGGGACAACTGGCTGGAGGAGGTGGCCGACGCTCGAGGCCTGACCGTCGAGCAGCTCGAAGGTTTTGCGACCAACTTCCCGTCGATTGTCCGGGAGGCCGACGGCGACGTCGCGGCGGCCGCTCTCGAGACGGGTCTCATCGACGCCACCGCCACCCGCGACGAGATGCGGGCCCGACTGATCGAGTTGGTCGGAGAGGACGAGGACTCCCACACCTACAATCACGTGACCTACACGGACTACCTCGAGGACCTCGATGAGGATCGCTTCGGACGCAAGGCCAAGGGCGATAAGGTCGCGGTGATCGTGGCCAGGGGCACAATTGAGGACGGCAGCCGCCCGCCCGGCACCATCGGCGGCGACTCGACCTCTGCGCTCATCCGCAAGGCGCGCAACGACGAGGACGTCAAGGCAATCGTTCTGCGCGTGGACTCCGGCGGCGGCAGCGCCTTCGCCTCCGAGGTGATCCGGCGCGAGCTCGAGGTGGCGCGCGAAGAAGAGAAGATCGTCGTGGTTTCGATGGGCAGCGTGGCGGCCTCGGGCGGCTACTGGATCAGCATGGCGTCGGACGAGGTCTGGGCCTATCCCAGCACCATCACCGGGTCGATCGGGATCTTGGGGATGTTCCCGACCTATCAAAGGCCGCTGGCGAAGTACCTCGGCATGCGGGTCGACGGCATCGGCACGGCGCCGCTCGCCGGCGCGATGCGACCGGATCGTGAGATGGCTCCCGAGCTCGGAGCCACCATCCAGGTGATTATCGATCAGGGTTACGAGGAGTTCATTACCCTGGTGGCAGACAGTCGCGACATGACGTGGGACGAGGTCGACAAGATCGCCCGCGGAAGGGTGTGGAGCGGCGAGGATGCTTACGAGATCGGGCTCGTCGATTCGATGGGCGACCTCGAGGATGCGATCGCGTCCGCGGCCAAGCTCGCCGAGTTGGGCGATGACTATGCGGTCACGTACATCGAGAAGGATCTGAAGTTCAAGGACAAGGTCGCCAGAATGCTGCTGTCGCAGGCTCTGGAAATCGTCGGTCCCGAGGCGCTGGCCGTTGGGGAGAATCCCGCGACCGAGCTGCTGCGTCAGGCCGAATCCGAGCTGAGAAAGCTCACCGAGCTCAACGACCCCAACCATGCCTACGCACTGTCGATGATCGAGGTCGATTGATTACGGCTCTTTAAGCCGCCGGATGAGCGCCTCAGCGCAACGCATCCCGTCGATGGCCGCCGACATGATACCGCCGGCGTGGCCGGCGCCCTCGCCCATAGGGTAGAGGCCCGAGACGTCAGGCGACTCCAGGGTCAGCCGGTCGCGGACGATCCGCACCGGACACGAGCTGCGGGATTCCGGTCCGACGACGATCGCCTCGGGATGGCGCAGGACGGGGAGTCGCGTGCAGAGTTCATCGAGCCCGCGGCGAAGTGAGTCGAGGACCCGCGCCGGCAGAAACTCATCAAAGGGGACGACGGTGAGAGGCAGTGGGTAGGACGAATCCGGCAGGGCGGCGGACAGGCGACCATCGAGAAAGTCTATCAATCGAAGCGCCGGGGCCCCGAAGGGGTGTTCGGCGAGCGCGGCGGCGCGGCCCTCTATCTGCTCCTGCAGTTCGATGCCTGCGAGCGGGCCCCCGTCACCGAACTCGGTCGGGTCGAGGGTGACCACAAAGCCCGAGTTGGCGAAAAGGCCGCGGCGCCCCAGGGGAGATGCGCCGTTGACGCAAATGAAACCTGGCTTTTCAGTGGCCGGAAGGATCTCGCCGCCGGGACACATGCAGAAGCTAAAGACGTCACCGCCCGGGATCCTGGCGACCAGCCGGTAGTCGGCGGGAGGCAACTGTGAGTGGGTGCAGAATTCGGGACCGTACTGCATGCGGTTGATCAGGTGCTGAGGGTGCTCGATTCTGACTCCGAGCTGGAAGGGTTTTCGCTCCATGGCCACGCCGAGATCGTGGAGAGCACGAATCGTGTCGCGCGCCGAGTGGCCGAGACCGAGGAACACCTGATCGGCGTCGATCGTCCCTCCCGGCTCGATATCCACGCCGGACACCCGCCCGTGTTCGATGCGGAGCCCGGTCATGCGGGTGGAGAAGCGGAACACCGCGCCGCGATCGCGAAGGGATTTGCGCAGGCGACGGACCACCGACGGCAGGAGGTTGCTGCCGATGTGCGGCTTGGCGTCAAAGAGAATCTGCCGCGGCGCGCCGTGAGCAACCAGGATCTCGAGCACCTCTCCTACCCGTGGATCCTTGATTCGGGTGAAGAGCTTGCCGTCGGAGTAGGTGCCGGCGCCCCCTTCGCCGAAGAGGAGATTGCTCTCCGGGTTGAACATCTCACCCTTGAGAAAAGAATTCCACTGTCGCGTGCGCTCGGTGACCTCCAGCCCCCGCTCAACGACAATGGGTTCGAGCCCCGCCTGAACCAATCTGTAGGCCGCGAAGAGGCCCGCGGGACCGGAGCCCACCACTACCGGTGGCGTGGAATCGATAGGCCGCCGCACCGTCTCGATCTCCACCCGATCGGCCGCACGATACGGCTCGACCCGGAGCGGGTCCTCGGCGAGCAAGGACCGTTCGATCTCCGGGGTGACGTCGATCGCGAGGGTGTAGAGAAATCGCGGACGGCGGCGGTGTCGGGCGTCGAGGGATTTCTTGACGATGGAGTGGATCTCTACCAGGCCGCCGTCGAGTCGGAGGAACGCGGCAGCCGCCGGTGCGAGGTCGCTCTCGTCGTGTTCGAGCGCAAGCGGCAAGTTGCGGAGCAAGACGGTCATGGGTGCTCTCGGGTCACGATTTCATTCTGGATCCTACCCGCTCTCGTCAGGTCCGGGTCAGCGGCCGGTAGGTCACCCGGTGTGGGCGGCCGGCGGCGTCGCCGAGCCGGCGACGGCGATCAGCCAGGTAGTCGGAGTAGGGCCCCGGGAACCACTCCACGTGCGAGTCGCCTTCGAAGGCCATGATGTGGGTCGCGACCCGGTCGAGGAACCAGCGGTCGTGCGAGATCACCATCACGCAGCCGGCAAAGGCCAGGATCGCCTCTTCCAGCGCGCGCAGGGTGTTGACGTCGAGGTCGTTGCTGGGCTCGTCGAGGAGGAGGACGTTGGCGCCCTCCTTGAGCATTCGCGCCAAGTGGACCCGGTTGCGTTCGCCGCCCGACAACAGCTTGACCGGTTTCTGCTGATCGGTACCGGTGAAGTTGAAACGTCCCACGTAGGCTCGGGAGTTGACCTCGGCGCGGCCCAGCCACACCGACTCCGAGCCCTCGGAGATCACCTCCCACACCGATTTTTCGGGATCGAGGGTGGATCGGCTCTGGTCGACGTATCCCAGTGTCACCATCTCGCCGAGCCTCAGGCTGCCGGAGTCCTGTTGCTGGGCGCCGGTGATGAGCTCGAACAGGGTTGTCTTGCCGGCACCGTTGCCGCCGATCACACCGACGATGGCCCCGGGCGGGACCGAGAAGCTGAGGTCGTCGAAGAGCAGGCGGTCGTCAAAGCCCTTGCTGAGGCTCTCGGCCTCGATCACCACGTCGCCGAGCCGCGGTCCGGGCGGGATCCAGATCTCGAGATTGCGGACCATCTGCTCCGGTTCCTGGGAGAGCAGCTCCTGGTACGCGTTGATCCGCGCCTTGCCCTTGGCATGACGAGCACGCGGCGCCATGCGGATCCACTCGAGCTCGCGTTCGAGGGTCTTCTGCCGGCGGCCCTCGCTGCGCTCCTCCTGCCGCAACCGCTCCTGCTTCTGCTCGAGCCACGACGAGTAGTTTCCCTTCCAGGGGATGCCGTGGCCACGATCGAGCTCGAGGATCCAGCCGGCAACGTTGTCGAGGAAGTAGCGGTCGTGCGTGACGGCGATGACAGTGCCGGAGTACTCCTTGAGGTGGCGCTCGAGCCACGCCACCGACAGATCGTCGAGGTGATTGGTGGGCTCGTCGAGCAGCAGGATGTCGGGCTGCTGGATGAGCAGCCGGCACAGCGCAACCCGTCGTCGCTCGCCGCCCGACAAGACATCGACTACGGTGTCGCCCGGCGGACAACGGAGGGCGTCCATGGCGAACTCGAGCCGGGAGTCCAGCTCCCAGGCGCCCATGGCCTCGATCTTGTCCTGCACATCAGCCTGACGATCGAGGACCTTTTGCATCTCGTCGTCGTCCATGGGCTCGGAAAAACGATCGGCGAGGGCGTCGAACTCCTCGAGCAGCGCCTTGGCCTCCGACGCGCCCTCCTCGACCACCGCCAGTACGGTCTTCCCTTGCTCGAGCTCCGGCTCCTGTTCGAGCAGCCCCACCGTGTAGCCCGGCGCGCGGACCACCTCACCGTTCGACGACTCCTCCACCCCGGCCATGATCCTCAAAAGCGTGCTCTTGCCAGACCCGTTGAGGCCGAGGACGCCGATCTTGGCGCCATAGAAAAAGCCCAGCGAAATGTCACGCAGCACCGTCTTCTGGCCATGAGCCTTGCTGACCCCGACCATCGAGAAGATTACTTTTTGCTCATCAGCTGCCATGGTGCCTCCGAATTGGTAACGAACCCGGGCCGAGTTGTGAGGTTATTCCCAGTAGCATCCATTCCTTCGAAAAAGACTGCGCAACAACCCGAGCGAGCGAAAGGTGGTTTTCCGCGAAAACTGTCGCGGCCGCAACCAACATGCCGAAAGCATACCGTACAAGCACGGTGGGACGGCGCAATTCGCCGCCTTCGCTACGAAACCCGGTGAGAAGTGCGGGCTAGTGCCTGGCGAGGTGCTACCGGAGCTCGCTACGAGGCGTGCGGAGCCTTTCCCCAGGTGGTGCCCGGCTGCTCAACGGTGTAGTAGACCCGTATGTCTTCCAGTTCCTCGAAGATCCTCGGGACCACCTGAACCGGCATCCCGATCTCGACTGAGTCGATCGTGTCGCCGATCCAGGCCAGGAGCCGTCCCCCTTCCTCGAGGTCGACCACCGCCACCGTGTACGGGGCGATGTCGTCGAAGCCGGTCGGCGCCGCAGCCACCGTCGAGTGGGTGTAGACCGTACCGCGGCCGCTTATTTCTTTGAATTCGAAGCTCCCGTTCATGCACTCGGCGCAGTCGGCTCGGGGCGGAAAGCTGAGGGCTCCGCAGTCGGCGCAGACGGACGCCATGAGCCGCCCGTCCTTGAGATGGACTGCGAAGTCCGAGACCTTCGAGTAGGGCACGAAGTTGACTTTTCCGAACCAACTCGGCATGGCTCAGTCCCTCCTGAAGAGATTGACAAATGTGTACTGGCCGATGCCGCCGACGTTGTGGGTCAGGCCGACGGCGGCATCCGGGACCTGGCGGTCGCCCGCGTCACCACGGAGCTGGGTGACGATTTCGTACGCCATCGACACGCCGGTAGCGCCGATCGGATGACCCTTGGCCTTGAGCCCACCGTCGACGTTCACAGCCACGTCACCGCCGATGTACGAGCGCTTCTCCTCGATGAACGGCCCGCCCTCGCCCCTGGCGCAGAAGCCGAGGTCCTCATACGCCATGATCTCGGCGATGGTGAAGCAGTCGTGGACCTCGGCCACATCCACGTCCGCAGCACCGACGCCGGCCATCTCGTAGGCCTGGTGGGCAGCCTCCTGGGCCGAGGGGAGACCCACCAAATGCGGTCGCCGGAGCACCGACATGCTGGCCGTGGCGCACCCTACCCCATCGAGCCACACCACCCGGTCACCTTGCTCGGCGGCCCGTTCCTCGTCGGCGAGGATGATGCAGGCCGCACCGTCGGCGTTGGCGCAGCAGTCGTAAACGCAGAACGGCGACGCCACGGGTTCCGAGGCGAGCGCCTTCTCCATCGTGATCTCCTTGCGGAAGAGGGCGTTGGGGTTCATGGCGCCGTAGTGATGGTTCTTGATCGCTACCTGGAGCAGCTGCTCCCTCGTGGTACCGAACTCGTGCATGTGGCGGTTGGCGAACATGGCGTAGTACGAAGGGAAGGTGGTCCCGAAGACCGACTCCCATTGAACCTCACCGACCCGTCCCATGAGCGCGAGTATCTCGGCGGTGCTGAGCTCGGTCATCTTCTGGCAGCCGATCACCACGACCACCTTGTGCAAGCCGGATTGAATCGCCATCCACGCGGTGCGGATGGCCGCGCTCCCCGACGCGCAGGCGACCTCGGTCAGCCACGTGGGTTTGGGGTTGAGATCGAGGTACTCCTGGACCACCCCGGCAACCGAGCGCTGCTTGTGGTATTCGGGCACCGCGCCGATCACCGAGGCGTCGATGACTCCGCGATCGATGCCGGAATCCTCGATCGCCGCGCGAAACGCTTCGAAGGCAAGCTCCTGAACGGTGGCGTCCGACCGCCGTCCAAACCGCCCGTGCCCAACACCGATCACTCCAACTCGCGTCATCCGCTCCTCCCAAGGTTAGGAGGTTAGGAGGTTAGGCGTACGGCGGTAGAAGTAAGGTTTCCACTCCTCACGTCTCACCTCCCACGTCCCAGCTAATCCCTAATTCCTAACTTCCTAACTTCCTAACTCCCTAACTCCTAAATGTACTGCCCACCATCAATCTTGATCACCTCGCCGGTGATGTGCCACGATCGGTCGGAGCACAGAAAGCACACCAGGTGGGCGACGTCCTCGGGGGTGGCGAAACGACCCACCACAGTCTCGGCGAGGGCCGCGTCCTTGAACTCGGGTGCAATCTTCTCCATCATCTCGGTCAGCACCATCCCGGGGGCGACGGCGTTGACGTTGACGTTGAACTTGCCCAGCTCCTTGGCCAGGGACTTCGTCATCGCGATCTCGCCACCCTTCGACGCCGCGTAATTCGCCTGTGCAAACTTGCCGCGCATCCCGTTGATCGACGAGATATTGACGATCTTGCCGTACTTCTGATCCTTGAAGTGGAGCGCCGCCGTCTTGTTGTAGTTGAAGTAGCCCTTGAGGTTGACGTTGATAACCGCATCCCACTGCTCTTCGGTCATCTTCCAGATCACACCGTCCCAGGTGATGCCCGCATTGCAGACCAAGATGTCGTAGCGGCCGAAGGTCTCTCTCACTTTTGCCACCATGGCCTCGGCGTCGGCGTAGCTCGACACGTCGGCCTTGACCGCGAGAGCCTTGCGACCCATCTCCTCGATCTCCGCCACAACGGCCTTCGCCTCGTCATCGTGGCGCCGGTAGTTGACGGCTACGTTGGCACCCTCGCGCGCCAGCTCGAGCGCGATCGCGCGCCCGATGCCGAGACTGCCACCGGTGACGATGGCACCTTTTCCTTCCAGGTCTAGTTTCACCTTGGACCTCCGATTGCCATCCCACCCTTTCGCTGATCAGGCGGGAACGTTTGAACGTTGAACGTTAAACGTTGAACGTTGAACGTTTGAAGGTTGACTATGCAGCGCGTCGCATGCCCCTTGCATCATAGCCCTTCCTCCTCCAGAAACTCATCGACCACACCGGCAAGTTCGGAGGGCCGTTCCATCGGCAGGAAATGCGAGCTGTCTGCGATCACGACCGTGCGGGAGCCCGGCACATCCCTCTCCACCCTGGTGCGCGCGGCGTCGAGGAAGGTGTCGCTGTGCTCACCCTGCACGAAGAGAGTGGGCACCGACACCCTTCTCAGCTGCGCCCACAGGTTGTGCGGCGCCGCCGAAAAAATCCTCGCCTCCCACTCCCTCGGGTAGCGCAGGCGCACCCCACCCTGTGGCAGATCGACCATTCCCGCGTCCAGATAGTCGTCGAGGACCCCGGGGTCCCAGCTCGCAAACACCTTCTTGCTCGAGTAGGAGGTTCGAGCTTCGCCACGGTCTGACCACAGCTCGCGTCGGCGACGGG
Organism: Thermoanaerobaculales bacterium; assembly: GCA_029938595.1. Lineage (GTDB taxonomy): Bacteria > Acidobacteriota > Thermoanaerobaculia > Thermoanaerobaculales > Sulfomarinibacteraceae > Sulfomarinibacter. Next base: position 12,340 of record JAOZUP010000043.1, read on the forward strand.
CGCCACGCACGAGGCTGATCCGCCCACTCAGACCGACCGCCTTCACTGTCCCCCAGAAGAGGGAGTGAGCGCCGGTGAACACGAGGGGGTCCACCGCGACCACGGCCGAGAAGAGCCCCGGGTCGGCGGCCGCAGCAAGCAGCGAGATGACCGCCCCGAGACTGTGGCCGACCCCAACAATACCGCGCAGACCTCGACGGTTGAGCTCGGCGCGCAGATCCTCGACCAGGGGCGACCAATCCCGCAGCACCTGGGGCCTCGAATCCGGCCACAGCGGCCGTGCGGACATCGAGACGACGTGGTGACGCTTGGTGAGGTCTCCGATCAAACGGCGGTAGGTGCCTGGGGGAAAGCCGTTGGCATGGGCGAAGTGGAGCACCGGGCCGGTCCCCCCCCAGTCGTGCCAAGCGGAGTTCACTCCCATCGCATCCTCTTCGGCGCCCATCTTCACCGTCTCACGACGACTTCGCCGGCTCGCTGTCCGCCTGCAATCGGCCCACCAGCTGCCGCCAGCGCTCGATGTACTCGGGCTTTTCCTCTTTCCACAGGGTGCCGATGACGATCTTGCGGTTTGCGGAGCGCTCGTCAGGGCTCAACTGCGCGAGATCGATGCGGGTGATGGTGTTCTCCTTGTACCAATCCCAGTTGGCCGGGGCATCTCGAAGCTCGTTGGCCTTGCCGTAGCCGGTGGGGCACGGAGCGAGGATCTCGACGAACCCGAAGCCCTTCGTGCGGATGGCCGACTCTATGGCGGTGATGGTCTCGTACGGGAATCCCATCGTCCATCGCGCCACGAACGGAGCACCGGCGCCGATGGCGAGGCGACACAGATCGAACGGCTCCTCGAGGTTGCCGTACGGCGTGGTCGTTGACAGGTCCTCCGCCGGTGTCGTTGGTGAGACCTGACCGCCGGTCATGCCGTAGTTGAAATTGTTGATGCAGATGACCGTCATGTCCACGTTGCGACGGGCGGCGTGGATGAAGTGGTTGCCTCCGATTCCGGCCATGTCGCCGTCGCCCGTGAAGACGATGACGGAGAGTTCGGGCTTGTACACTTTCACGCCGGTCGCGAATGCGATCGCCCGTCCGTGGGTGGTGTGGAGGCCGTCGGCTTCTATGTAACCCGGGAGCCGCGACGAGCACCCGATTCCGGAGCAAAAAACCGTCCGGTCGATGTCGAGGCCGATGCTGTCGATGGCCCGCAAAGTGTAGTTGAGGACGTTGCCAATGCCACATCCCGTGCAGAAAATGGAGGGCCACATCTCGTCGCGAATGTACTTGTCGCGGATCTTTCTCGCCTGGTTAAACACTCAGACCTGCTCCCCCCCCTCGATCAGGGCTCTCACGATCTCCTCCGGTGGAATGATCTCGCCACCGATCCTCGACACCCGTTCGACCGTCGCCTCTCCCTCGAGGGCCTCCCGAACCACGTGGCAGATCTGTCCCAGGTTCAACTCGGGTACGATGATGCGATCGAGTCCGTTCGCGAAATCCCGCACCGCCCGCTCGGGGAATGGGTACACCGATATCAGCCGCAGGTGATTGATCTTCCGACCTTCAGCACGGGCAATCCGCACCGCTCCTGCGGCCGACCGCGCCGAGATCCCGTACGACACGATCCCGACCTTGGCGCCCTCTTCGCTGTCGACCTCGACCCGCGTCAGCCGCTCCGTGTCGTCTCGGATCTTGTCCACCAACCGCCTCACAAGCCGCGTGTGCTGCTCGGCGTCGTCGGTCGCCGGTAGCCCGCGCTCGTCGTGGGTGAGACCGGTCACGTAGGTGTGAAAGCCGGTGCCGAAGCTCGCCATCTCGGGGACCGAGCCCGGCGCCGCGCGGAACGGAACGTACGCCCCCGGCTTATTCGTCGGCGGGCATCTCTCTACCAGCTCGATCTCGTCCTCGGCGGGCAGGACGATCTTCTCGCGCATGTGGCCGACCTCGCCGTCGGTCATGACCAGGACCGGGTTCCGGTACTCCTCGGCGAGGTTGAAGGCGAGCCGGGTCAGGTCGACGCACTCCTGGACCGAGGCCGGCGCCAGGGCGATGATCTCGTGATCGCCGTGGGTCCCCCACCGTGCCTGCAGCATGTCGCCCTGGGCGGGCTCCGTGGGCTGACCCGTGGACGGCCCCGATCGCTGCACGTTGATGATCACGCACGGCGTTTCGGTCATGCAGGCGTAGCCGATCCCCTCCTGCATCAGTGAGAACCCCGGGCCGCTGGTGGCGGTGAAGGCGCGGCTGCCGGCCCAGGCCGCACCGATCACCGCCGACAGCGAAGCAATCTCGTCCTCCATCTGCATCACCGCACAGCCCAGCCGCGGCAACAGGACGGCCATCGTCTCCGCCACCTCGGTGGCCGGAGTGATGGGGTAACCGGCGAAGAAGTCGCAGCCGCCGAGGATCGCGCCGTAGGCACACGCCACATCTCCCTGCGCAAACTGCTCCCGCGATCCCAGAACCTCCATCACGCGGCGGTAATCGAGCTCACGAGCCATTGTTTCCACCTTCATTGCTCAGCCACAGGTCACGTCCGGCTCTGACCGCCAGCCGGTTCAGGTCTTCAGTCCCGGCCGGGATATTGGCCAGGACCGTGCTTTCGAGCACATCGTGCGGGACGACGTCGATGAGGGCGCCAAGGTAGCCGACCATGACGATGTTGGCGACGATCTTGCGACCGACCTCCTCCGCCGTCGTGGTGAAGGGAACCGAGGTCACGCCCTCGGCCTTGACCAGGGCCTGGTCGACCAGGACGATGCCGTCATCAGCCACATCCTGTCCGAAGCGGTCGTAGCCTGCCTGCGACAGCGCGACGACCACGTCGGGCCGCGACACCCTCGGGTAGTCGATGGGCTCCGAGGAGATGACGACCTCGGCGCG
>JAOZUP010000358.1 GCA_029938595.1 Thermoanaerobaculales bacterium
TTGAGAATTCCTCCTGCGGTGGACCGGCTACACTCTCTTTATGCCTTCTCGTGGCAGTAGTCTTGCGCTCTACCTGGGTTTTCGGACCTTTCTCGAGGTTGGCGGTCGTCTTCCCCTACGGCTGGGTCGCGCCATTGGGCCACAGTTGAGTGCGGTGGCGTTCAAGCTTTTGTCTCGCAGTCGGAAACGGATCGACTCCCATCTCGAGATCGCTTTTCCGGAGCTCGACCAGGACCGCCGTAACGCGCTGAGAGCCGGCTGCATCCGCCATTTCGGCCTCATGTTGGCCGAGGTTGGCTGGATGTGGCGCGCTCGACCGGCCCAGATCGAGGCCATCTGCGAGATCGAAGGCTTGGAGCACCTCGACGCCGCCCTCGAGGGCGGCCGCGGCGCCATGTTCGTGACCGGCCACTGCGGCAACTGGGAGCTGCTAAGCGCCCGTCTGCCAATCGCGGGCGTGCCGCTCATTACAGCCGTTCGAAAGTTGGACGACCCGCGGTTGGACAATCTCGTCACCACCATGCGCACTCGCTTCGGCACCCAGATCGTGCCGCGCGGGCCGGCCGCCGGGCGCCAGCTCGCGCGGGCCCTGGGAAGGGGCGGGGTCAGCGCTCTGCTCTTGGATCAGGACATCAAGGACATTCCGGGGGTCTTCGTACCCTTCTTCGGCCGTCCAGCGCGGACTCCATCCGGGGCTGCAATGCTCTCTATCAGGATGAGGTTTCCTTTGCTCCCCGGCTTCATCTACCGGTGCGCCGACGGTACTCACAAGGGCGTGGTCCACCCCCCCCTGCCGATGCCGACCGGCGGCACGCTCGCGGACAAGGTCGAGGAGCTGACTGCCGCCGCCACCGCCGCCATCGAGCGCCAGATCCGCAGCTACCCCGAGCAGTGGGTGTGGATGCATCGCAGGTGGCGGACGCAGCCGGAATCACACTAACCCGCGACCGCGACCAAGTCCACTTCCGACCGCCTGAATCGCTATCGGTATCGCAATCGGTATCGCTATCGAAAACTCGATGGGGGGAACGCTACATCGATAGCGATAGCGATCATTCTATTCGCCCCACCGCCTTTTTGGGTACGGGATCGGAGTTGTTCTTCAGGTCTTTTATTACACCCCGATCCGCGGACACACCTCCTCGAGCACGCAATCCTCACACCGCGGCGACCGCGTTGAACACACTCGCCGGCCATGCAGGATCATCCTGGTCGAGAAGGAAATCCACTCGTCTCGAGGAAGGAGCTCCTCGAGCTCGGCGGCTATCTTCTCCGCGTCCTCGAGATCGGTGAGGCCGAGCCATCGTGCCAAACGGCGTACATGGGTGTCGACCGTCACCCCGGCAGCCACACCGAAGCCCTCGCCGAGGACCACCTTCGCAGTCTTGCGGCCAACGCCCGGGAGCGCCACCAGGGCGTCGATATCCGCCGGTGGCGCGCCGCCGTGCTCCTCGGCCACGATCCGGGCGGCCGCTCGCAGCGAAGCGGCCTTTCTCCGGTACATGCCGGTCGGCCGGATCACGGCTTCGACATCGTCCTGGGCGGCCGCCGCCAGGGCGGCCGCTTGCGGCCAGCGCGCGAAGAGATCCGGGGTCACCCGATTGACTCGGACGTCGGTGCACTGAGCCGAGAGCATGGTGGCCACCAGCAGCTCCCACGGTGACCGGTAGTCGAGTTCACACCGGGCGTCGGGGTACTCGCCGGCGAGAAGCTCGGCGACCGCCGCTGCGCGCTCGTTGCGCTCCATCATCAGTATGAGAACGTCGAGCCACCGATGAATTCCCTGAGGATCGAAGTGTGGGGCACCTCGTCCGGGAAGATCGGGACGAACAGGGAAAGACCCTTGAGCAACCGGTATGCCTCGGTGTAGGCCTTGCTGGTACGAGGCACCTGGAGCAGGAACCTCTCCGCATACGTCTTGAGCACCGCCGGTTCGTACACCAGGGCCGAGTTGAACATCACGTCCGCCTGCTCCTGGAAGGGAAAGATCCACCGGCCCTCGCCGCGCCGCACGCGCTCCCAAAGATCGAGGGTGCGCTCGGCGGTGAAACCTCTGAAGAGGTGATCGCGGACGATGCGGCGGATGAGCCTCGCGTCGGATGTGAAGATCCGGTTGTGATCGTCGATAGCCAGCTGCGACAGCGCGGAGATGAAGATGCGGTACATCTGCTCTTGAGGCACAGACTGCGTCAGACGGTTATTGAGGCCGTGAATCCCTTCCACCACCAGAAGCTGGTGGTCCTCGAGACGCATCACGCCCCAGGCATCCTCCGGCTTTCGTCTGCCGGTTACGAAATCGAAGCGAGGGGTGAGGATCTCTCCGCCCTTCATGAGCTCGGCGAGGTGACGGTGGAAGAGCTCGAGATCGATCGCCTCGAGGGACTCGAAATCCGGCCGCCCCTGGTCGTCGCGAGGAGTCTCGTCGCGGTTGACATAGTAGTTGTCGAGGGACAGCGAGACCATCTCGATGCCGTTGACCCGGAGCTGGATTCCGAGGCGTTTGGTAAAGGTCGTCTTGCCCGATGACGAGGGGCCGGCGATCGTCACAAGCCGAACCCGTGGCAGGCGGGAGAGGATCTCGTCGGCCACCTGCGAGATCTTCTTTTCGTGCAATCCTTCGGCAATCCGAATGATGCTGTGGATCTCATCGTCGAGGCAGAGTTTGTTGAGCTGCCCGACATTTTGCACACCGAGCACCTCCTGCCATCGTCGGGTCTCGACGTAGGTCTTGAACAGGAGCGGCCGGGGCGTGAATCGGGGCACGAGGGACCGGTCAGCGCGCCGCGGGAAGCGCAGCAGCAGGCCGTCCTCGAATGGCATGACGCCGAAGGTCGGACAGCACCCCGTGCGCGGCGCGTACGGACCGACTGCGAGGTCTACGAAGACACCGCAGGTGATGGTGTGAACATTTGACGAGCGCCGGGTGGCGAGCAGCAGCAGCTTGTCCTCGCAGCTATGGACCCGGCAATATTTCTCCGCCTCCTCGATGGTGACAGTACTACGCCGGAATGGGCGGTTCTCGCGGAAAAGCTCCCGCATCCGATCTTCGAGGGCCGGCGCCATCTCGTCGAGAGCCGGATGCTCGCCCCGGACCTGGTAGTGGTAACAATTACCCAGCGACTGTCCGATCACGGTTCGCGCGTCGGGAAAGAGCTCACGGCAGGCCTCGTAAAACATCAGGCTCACCGAACGCTTGTAGACCGATTCGCCCTCGCGGTCCCCGAATCGGACCAGCTCGAGGTCGACCTCTCCGCGAAGTGGAAAATCGAGCATCACCTGCCGGCGGTTGACAAGAGCCGAGAGCACGGTGTCCGGAATCTCCCCGTTGATGTCGCGAAGGAAGTCGTCCACCCGGATGCCGGACTCCACCCGGTGGACCGCGCCGCGATACCGTATCTCCACGTGGTTGTTTTCCATGATGCTCCGTTTCAGCATGGCGTCAAAAGCCAACTGTAAATATACCCCGGTGTCCCTTACTTGATCTTCTTGGGTTCGCAGACCTCTTTCTTCTTCCTCCCGACCGCGGCGCAGTCCTTGCACCGGTATCGTCCGGGCTTGGGCTTGGCAGTGGATTTGCCGTCCTTGCATTTCATATGGTCTGAGATTATATCTCATCCGGCAGAACCACCCATCTTAGGCTACAATCTTCGCGCCGCGGAGGAATATCGGACATGCAGATCCCAGAGTGGTACACCGGAAGCGACCAAACGGGCCGGGTCCCGGCGGGAATCGAACACGCCATCGAACGGATGGACGAAAGAACGGCCGACAGCGCTGATATCGATGGCCTGCACGAGCTCCTCGCCCTCGAAGAGGAAATCAACTGGCGCAGCTTCCTTCTCGGGCTGATCGGCACCATCCACTTCGATCTCGAGGAGATCGAAAGCGCCCGGAAAATTTTGGAGGAGGCGGTCCCCGCGTACAGGGCGTACCTTCCGACGTTCGACGAGGTGCTCAGCGTTTACTGCCAGTCCTGTTACACCCTGGGCGTCATTCTGTTCGACGACGGCCACTACGGCGAAGCGATTGGGTTCTTCCTCCGCTGTCTGCCGTACATGCACGAGGTCTACGACGAGACCTACATCGGTCACATCTACACGTTTCTCGCCCTTTGCCTGAGCTGGACCAACCAGACCGGCTATGCAGTCGTCTTCTCGGAGGCCGCCGCTTTTACCCGGCGTTACGATTGTGAGTCAATGGAGCAGCTCATGGTGGCCTTCGGTGATGTCGGCGAGATCGACAAGGCGACCGACGTCTTCCATCTCCTGCAACGTCACTGCCAGGACTATGAGAACTACGACCGCGTTCTCGCTTTTGCTGAGCAGAATCTTGG
>JAOZUP010000359.1:0-364 GCA_029938595.1 Thermoanaerobaculales bacterium
ACATGGAGGGCCTCCCCGACGCGCTCTTCATCATCGACACGGTGCACGAGCACATTGCCATCAAGGAAGCCAACCGCCTCGGGATTCCGGTGGTGGCGGTTGTCGATACCAATAGCGATCCCGAAGAGGTCGACTTCCCGATCCCCGGCAACGATGACGCGATTCGCGCGATCCGGCTCTTCACGTCGCGCATCGCGGACAACATCCTCGAGGGGCTAAACCTCGCGGACGAGCGGTTTGTGGGTGAGGAAGAGAAGGATCTTGCAGAGGAGGCCGGCGTCGTTGGTGAGATCGCCGAGACGGTGACCGCCGAGGCCGCCGAGGTCGCAGCCGGGGCTGCTGTGGTCGAGGAGGTTGCGGAGGA
>JAOZUP010000359.1:464-4316 GCA_029938595.1 Thermoanaerobaculales bacterium
GTCCGCGGCTGAGGCTGCTGTGGTCGAGGAGGTTGCGGAAGAGGTCGCGGCTGAGACTGCTGTGGTCGAGGAGGTTGCGGAGAAGTCCGCGGCTGAGGCTGCTGTGGTCGAGGAGGTTGCGGAAGAGGTCGCGGCTGAGGCAGCTGTGGTCGAGGAAGTTGCAGAGGAGGCCGCCGAGGAGATCGCCGACGAGGTTGCAGCTGAGGCCGAGGCTATTGATGAAGCCGACGCCGCCGAGGAAGCTGTCGAGGAGGCGAAGGCAGAGATCATCGAGGAGAAGGCAGCAGAAGACGGCGAGGTGACCAAGGCCAAGGCCTGAGGCCAACCGACGATTCATGATTTTCGGGGCCAGGGGCACAGCGCGCCTGGCCCCGTTTTTTCGACAGAGTGATCTTGAGAGAGTGAGAGGTAGGTAAACGACATGGCGATTACTGCACAGGCGGTCAAGGAGCTCAGGGACCGTACGGGCGCCGGAATGATGGACTGCAAGAACGCCCTCATCGAAACTGGTGGGGACCTCGAGGAGGCGATCAAGTTCCTTCGCACCAAGGGTCTTGGGGCGGCGTCGAAAAAGTCGCACCGGGCCGCCAGCGATGGCGTGGTGGTGATTGAGGGAGATGAGAGGGTCATGGTTGTCCTCGAGCTCAACTGTGAAACGGATTTCGTGGGCCACAACCCCGACTTCGTGTCGTTTGCCGAGGAGCTTGCCAAGCAGGCGCTGTCCTCCGGAGCGATGGGCGTAGATGAACTCATGGGTCAGGCCTACTCGGGTGACGCTGCGCACACGGTGGAGGAGGCGATCTCGCAGAAGGTCGCGACCATCGGTGAGAACATCGTCCTCAACCGCCTCGAACGCATCGAAGCCGGGTCCGACAATCGGTTGAACTCTTACGTCCATGGCGGTGGCAAGATCGGAGTTGTCGTCGAGGGTGCAGGAGGCGTTACTCCCGAGGCGCTGCACGATGTCGCCCTTCATGTGGCGGCTGCCGAGCCGCGGTTTGTCACCCGCGACGAGGTGACCGAGGACCTCCTCGAGACCGAGCGTGAGATCGCCATCAAGCAGGCGATGGACCAGGGCAAGCCCGAGGAGATCGCCAAGCGCATCGTCGAGGGGAAGATGGAGAAGTTCTTTGTCCAGGAGGTGCTCCTCGATCAGGCCTTCGCCAAGGACTCCGGAAAGTCGGTGGCGCAGTATCTCAAGGAGAATGCCGGCGATGACGCGACGGTAGTACGATTCGTCCGCTTCAAGCTCGGCGAAGGGAGCGACGAGTAGACGACATGAACCCGGCACAGCCTCGTTATCACCGCGTCATGGTCAAGCTTTCGGGCGAGGCCCTGATGGGCTCCCAACCTTTCGGGATCGAGCCGGCGGTGGTACGAGCGATCGCGGGAGAGCTCGCCGAGGTGGCGGTGCTCGGGGTGCAGATCGCGGTTGTTGTCGGCGGCGGCAACATCATCCGCGGCGTGTCGGCTCACGAACAGGGCATCGACCGGATCACCGGGGACTCGATGGGGATGCTCGCCACGGTCATCAATGCCCTCGCGCTGTCGTCAGCAATCGAGCAGCTCGGCGTTCCGACACGGGTGCAGACCGCGATCGAAATGAACGAGGTTGCGGAACCCTTCATTCGTCGCCGGGCGATCCGCCATCTCGAAAAGGGAAGAATGGTGCTCTTTGCCGGCGGCACCGGCAACCCCTTCTTCACTACCGATTCCGCGGCCGCGCTGCGGGCGAATGAGATCGATGCCGAGGTGCTGATGAAGGCAACCAAGGTGGATGGCATTTACACCGCCGATCCGGCGATCGACGCCGACGCCAAGTTGATCCCGCGCCTCAGCTATCAAGAGGTTCTCAAACGTGGGCTGAAGGTGATGGATGCCGCGGCCATCTCGCTCTGCATGGAAAGCGAGATTCCGATTCAGGTTTTCAACATCCGCAGACCGGGTATCATGAAGCAAGTTGTCCTGGGTGACGACGTGGGATCGAGGGTCGGTCCCGGGGAGGCGGAATGAACGACGTCCTGATTGAAACCGAGAAGAAGATGAAGGGTGCTGTGGAGGCCTTCCAGGGAGAGCTGACTATGCTGCGCACCGGACGCGCCTCGCTGGCGCTGGTCGACGGCATCAATATCGACTACTACGGATCGCAGACGCCGCTCAACCAGGTGGCGGCTCTATCGGTTCCCGATCCCACGACCATTACTATCGCTCCGTGGGAGCCCAAAGTTCTGGCCGAGATCGAAAAGGCTCTGCTCCGTTCCAACCTGGGCCTCACTCCCAACAACGATGGCAAGGTGGTGCGGCTCAACATCCCGGCGCTGACCGAGGAGCGACGCAAGGAGCTGGTCAAGGTGGCGCACGAGGTTGCGGAGGAAGCGCGGAACGAGATCCGTCAGATTCGCCGCGAGGGCAACGATTCGATCAAGGAGTTGGAAAAGAACAAGGAGATCTCCGAGGACCAGATGCACGATGGTCAGGAGCAGGTGCAGAAGCTGACTGACAGCTACGTTGGCAGGGTCAACAATATCCTCGAGAAGAAGGAAGAGGAGATCATGGAGGTGTGAGCCTCCGGAGTTTTCAGTTTTGAGTTACCAGCCGTCTGCCTTCTTGGATTTTGGTTTTTCCACCCGCTTTTCCGCCAGGTGGTTTCAATTGTCCCGAATTCCGTGTTCCCCTCCGCCTTCCCGGTGTGACTGCCTTCACGCCTTGCAGAGCCCGAAAGTCGAAAACTCACAACTCACAACTCACAACTCAAAACTTTCGTTAGAGAGCCTTGATGGCGATAGTCACGCCGAGACTAGCGATGGTTGACGAGCTCTGGACAGTCGGCTTCCATGCGGTGCTGGGAGTTCTCGACGGCAATCAACCCGTCGACGCGCTGCTGCTGCAGCAGGGTCGACGCGATGCTCGAATGAAGATAATCAGGGTAGCCGCACGGCGCCGGGGCATCCGCTTCGATCTGGTACCGCGGGCCCGTCTCGACCGGGTGGCCGGAGGGGTCGCCCACAATGGGTGTGCTCTTCGGTCCGCGCCGATCTCCTTCGTTTCCCTCGAGGATCTGATGGCAGCCGCGGACGAACCGGGGCGATTGCTGCTCCTCGACGACGTTCTCGATCCCCACAACGTCGGCGCGGTCATACGCACCGCGGCCGCATTCGCGGTCGACGGTCTTGTGATCGCCGGCCCATCTGCGCCACCGCTCGGTGGCGCAGTGGCCAAGGCGGCTGCTGGCCAACTCGGGAGAGTGAGGGTGGCCCGCGAGAAGGTGGCCGCTGACGCCCTGACCAGTCTTCGCACCAGCGGCTACTGGGTCTTCGCAGCCGACGCCGCCGGAACGGCGCTTCAGGACGTACGATCCTGCGAGCGCTGGGTATTGTGCGTCGGTGCGGAGGAAAGGGGTCTTCGCGCAAAAACCCGATCACAGGTCGATGAATTTGTTGCCATTCCCATGGCGGAGGGCGTCGAGTCGCTGAATCTCTCTGTTTCAGCGGGTATCCTGCTCTGGGAACTCAGCAAGGCGGGGTGATTCGCCCGGCCGCCCACACAGATGCCAGATACCGGATACCGGATACCGGATACCGGATACCAGATCCGCGTAATAACTCCTTGACATCGAGACGGGTGAGTTTATGATTTTCCGGCATCCGGCAATCGGCATCCGAGCGGGCAGGATTCTTGCTTGCACGAAGTCGTTTCCTGTGCTATCGTCCCTCTCCCACTGCCTATGGGCGGAGGTGTGTTCTTTGCAAGTTAGAGAGATCCGGGAGTCGAATGGCTGCTGGCGTAGCTCAATGGTAGAGCAGCTGATTTGTAATCAGCAGGTTGCGGGTTCGATTCCCATCGCCAGCTCCA
>JAOZUP010000360.1 GCA_029938595.1 Thermoanaerobaculales bacterium
AGGAAATCTGGTCGTTCCTGAACCGCACGCTGATCATCGATTTCGAGTTTCAGGCGTTGCTGCCGCTGGTCGACGGAATGATCCCCGGCCTCCGCTTCGATATCGTCTCGAGCCTTCTCTACGTGGACCGTCGCGGAGCGCCCGAGAATAGGCAGATGGGTTTCGATACGACGGACAAGGTTACCCTGCTCCGCGCCATCGCCGAGATCGGTCGCAACTCGAGTGAGCGCTGTTGGATCACCGAGGTCAACTGGCCGCTGTGGGAGGGGCCGCACTCGCCCGCCGGGAAGACGGTGTCGGTAGGGGAGGAGGAGCAGGCGGATTATCTGGTCCGTTACTACCTGCTGACGCTCGGCACTGGGTTGGTGGAGCGCGTGTACTGGTGGCGGCTCGTCGCCCGTGGTTACGGCCTCATCGCACCTGCCAGTGACGGCTCGCTACGCCGTCGGCCGTCCTGGTACGCGATGCAGACCATGATCCGCCATCTCGAAGGCGCCACTTTCAACGGTCCGTTGCCGGCGCCCGACGGCGCGTATCTGTACCGGTTCACCCGAGACAGCGATGAGACCGTCGTCGGATGGAGTGTTTCTCCTGGAGTGCGGGCGACTTTGCCCGGGCCGCCGGTCGCAGTAATCTCACGCGACGGCGAGGCGCTGCCGACACCCGACGGCGCGGAAATCAAGCTCGGCTCCTCTCCCGTCTATTACCAAATCCGTTGAACACTCTTGGGTTGGCGGGGGAACTCTCAACTCAAAACTCATAACTGATTCGCGTGGTACCATTCCCGACCTCGACGAGAGGACGAGCTTGTCCATGACCGAGCAACCAAAATTCCTCCGATCATCCAAGGCCATGCCACGGCAAATGACGTGGTGGCGGCGCATCCTCTTCGCTATTGGGTTGCCGATCGCGTATGCCTCCCTGCGCCTGATGTGGATGACCTGGCGGTATCGGGTTTACGAGGACGAGGGTTTCGCCGAGCTGGAGAGGCGGCACGAGCCCGCTGTCTTCGCCCTCTGGCACGAGGGGCTGCTGTCGTGCTTTTGGTACGCCTGGCGGCTGTTGGAGCGGGGGATAGGGGCCACCTTTTTGATCAGCCCGTCGGTCGACGGAGATTTCGGGGCGCAGCTGCTGGCGAGGTTTGGCAGCCGAGCCGTGCGCGGCTCAGCCCGCCGAAGTGGTGCTGCCGCCCTGAGACGACTCCATCGGGCCATCTGCAACGACCGCCAATCGCCGATCATCACTCTCGACGGTTCGAAGGGCCCGCGACGGTACTGCAAGCCCGGAGCTATCATGGTGGCGCGAATGGCCGGTGTGCCTATCGTCCCGATCGGGTTCGCGGCGCGGCGGGCGTGGCGGCTGCCCTCATGGGACCGGCACCTGATGCCGGCGCCGTTCACAACGATAGTCATCGTCGTCGGTGAACCGTACACTGTGCCAAGAGACATGGATGAAGAAGCTCTCGAGGTCCATCGCAGCGACCTCGAGGCACGCGTGAACGCCTCGGTGAAAAAAGCGGAAGCCATGGTCGAAGCGCCAACCGATACCTCGGTAACCAAAACATAGAACATGAGGAGGATCGATGAACGAAGAAAACAGCTCGCAGGCCCTGCCACTGTCCGAAATCAAGCTCGATTCCAAGGGTCTCTTTCGCGAGGAGGTCTTCACCGATCTCAGGGTCGGCACCCTTAAACAGCTGACCCCGGTGACCAGCGACGGGAGTCGCGACCTGGGGCGCCCAATGGCCTATGTCGGCGAGACCCAACTCATGTCCCAGGTGGGGCCGCTGCCGGTGCAGGCCCCCATCGAGGCCGACAACTTGCAGCAAGCGTTAGAACGCTTCCCTGCCGCCGTCCAGAGAGCCGTCGAGGCCATGATTGCCGAGGTCAAGGAGCTCCAGCGCAAGGAGATGTCCCGCATCGTAGTCCCCGGCGCCGAGACAACGAGCAAGATCGTTGGGCCTAAATAATTCTCAATTCTCAATTACGACCCATCCCCCCGACGCCTGGAGGTCTCAACACGGCCGGAGATCGTCAGCCGCGAAGCGGCGATAGATATTTAGCCTGGGGCGTGAGCCCCAGGAACACGGATTGGAAGAAAAAAGATTAGCCGCGGAGCGGCGACAGACATTCAGAAGATGATGGCTACGGCTCACGCCGTAGCCGCAATCTGTCACCCCTCCAGGGTTCTCGGGATTGGGCATTCCTGTCCTGGGGTTACTGACGGCCTTCGGCCGTCGTGACGCACCGTCGCCAGCGAGTGGCCGATAGCCGGCAGTCCCCGGCCTCGGCCACGATTCGCTGCCGTCGGCGGGTTGACGCCCCAGGCTATGAATCTGTCGCGCCTCTGGCGCTCTCACTCGCGGTATGATTCGAGTGACCGTTCCAGCGCTTCCAGGGTCGGTTCGACCGGTTCGGGGATCTGAACCGCTCGTGCAGCAGCCGCGACATCCTTGAGCCCGCCTCCGGTGATCATCAGCACCACCCGTTCGTCTCGCTCGACGAGACCTTCCTCGATGGCCGCGTCGAGGCCTGCGAGGGCTGCCGCGCCGGCCGGCTCGGCAAAAATGCCCGTGGTGCCGGCGAGTCGAGGGATGGCGTTGAGGATGGCCTCATCAGAGACCTCGACACCACCGCCGTTGGAAGCCCGCACCTCGGTCAGACAGCCGATGGCGTTGCGCGGCATCTCGACTGTCAGGCTGTCGGCGACGCTGGTCGCCTCCGGCATGGCCTGTGCCTCGTCGGCACCGGACCGCAGCGCGCGGACGATGGCCGCCGAGCCTTCGGGCTGGACGGCGATGAGGCGCGGCCTGCTTGGGATGAGGCCGGCTTCCTCGAGATCGCGAAAACCCTTGGCGAGGCCGGCCAAGATCACGCCGTCTCCGGTCGGTACGAGCACCACGTCCGGCGTGTTCGGCACCATTGTCGCGGCGATCTCGATCGCGGCGGTCTTCTTGCCCTCGATGGTGAAGGGGTTCAGCGCGGTGCTCCGGTTGTACCATCCGAAGCGATCGCAGGCGGCGATGCAGAGCTCGAAGGCCTGGTCGTAGGTCCCCTCCACCGGAATGACCGTCGCACCGTAGCTCAGCATTTGCGTCAGCTTGGCGATCGGTGCCGACGCGGGCACGAGAACGACCGCGCGCAGACCGGCGGCCGCAGCGACGGCGGCCAGCGAGGAAGCAGCGTTGCCGGTGGAAGCGGTGGCGACCGTGTCGCAGCCGTACTCGACGGCCTTGGCGACCACCAGCAGGGATGCCCGGTCCTTGGTCGAACCCGAGGGGTTGCGGGTGTCGTCCTTGAGGTAGAGGTTGGGCATCTCGAGCTCAAGGCGTAAGCGTGGGACCTCGAGCAAAGGGGTGTCGCCGATCGGCAGGGAAGGGAGCGCGCCCTCGTCCGTGATCGGCAGGAAGGCGTACAGATACTCCGGGTCCGACGGCCGGAAGTGGGGCCATGAGGTCGGTAATGTCTTGAGCACCACCTCGAGCACGCCGCGGATCGTGCCGCCCGGCTCCTGTTTGGCTGCGCAGCGGGTGCACACCAGGCGCTGCGGGTCCTCGTGGTACTTGTGGCTGCACTCGATGCATCGAAGGTGGAAGCGAGCCATGACGACGATTGTAACCACGAAACCGAAGTTTGAGGCCAAAGTTTAGAGTTGAGAATTAAGAGTTATTCGGCGCCGGCCCCGGACGAAGAGGAACGTTTGGTGCGATTTCTCAACTCTCAACTCTCAACTCTTAACTCTGAACTAGTACGTTGCCAACTCCCCGATCTCCTCTTCCACCGCGCGAAGGATATCGAGATTTGCAACCGCCTTCTTCATCGCGTTGTGGTCGGTGTGGAGCGGGCGGTCGATATCGAGAAACTCGACGTGGCGGCGGATCTCGGCGTGGGCGGCGCGGGTGCCGCGGCCCGCTTGGAAGTCGCGGAAATCGAGACCCTGGGCGGCGGCCATGAGCTCGATCCCGAGGACGCCGAAGGCGTTGTCGAGGATCGTGCGCGTCTTGAGGGCCGAGTTCATTCCCATCGACACGAAGTCTTCCTGGTCGGCGGCGGCCGGGATCGACTGGGTGAAGGCAGGAGTGGAGAGAATCTTCTGCTCAACGATCTGCATGTCGGCGGTGTATTGGCTGAGCATCATACCCGAGAACATCCCCGCGCCCTTGGTCAGGAAGGCCGGCAGACCGGCGCTCAGAGCCGGATTGGTGAGGCGGTTCATCCGCCGCTCGGAGAGCACGCAGATCATGGTGACCGCACCGCCGAGGGTGTCGAGCGGCATGCTCACCGGGGTGCCCTGGAAGTTGGCGCCGGT
>JAOZUP010000361.1 GCA_029938595.1 Thermoanaerobaculales bacterium
TGGTGCCGATTCCGGTTACCTCCTTCAACACCTCGAACACCATCGGCGGCAGCGTCGTGCCCATCACGTCCTTCCAGTACAAGGATGTCGGCATCCAGATCGAGGTCGAACCGCGGGTCCACCATAACCGTGAGATCACCCTCGACCTCAAGGTCGAGATCTCCAACGTCGGGGAAACGGTGAAGGTGGGCGACACCGAAGCCATCACCATCGGCACCCGCACCATCACCTCGGTGATCCGCCTCAAGAGTGGTGAATCGAGCATGCTGGCGGGTCTTATCCGCCGCGACAAAACCAAGGGCGTCACCGGGACGCCGCTGCTCATGGACATCCCATGGATCGGCCGGCTCTTCCGCAACGAAAACATCACCCTGAAGGACCTCGATCTGGTGCTCACGTTGACGCCGCAGATCATCCGCTTCCCGGATATCGACGAGGAGGACCTGGCGCCGGTTTGGGTCGGGACCGAGAGCCGGATCTCGTTCAGCGGAACCCGGCCGAGGGTGCAGTCGGGGCGCGCACCGCGGGGGCCCTTCGATGACGACGCGTCCGAGCGGGAGCGAGGCGACGCCGGTGGAACCGACAAGAGGCCGTACGGAACACCCGCCTCGAGGCGGCCGACGGCCCCGCGCCGCGTCACGCCGCCACCGGCCGACAATCAGGGGGTCGATCTTGTCCCGCCGGGCGGCACCAAGAGCATTTTCGATGACGAGTCCGCCGGCGATGTGGGGTGGTCCGACGTGCCGGAGTTCGAGCCCATGACGGGCGAGATCGATCCCACGGTGCCGCCCCTCCTGGTTGGTCTCGAGCCCTCGGTGGTCTCCCTCCGTCCGGGTCAGGAGACTATCCTGCAGGTTATGGTGCGCGGGGGGGCAGCTTCCTATCGGCTGCCGTTCGGGCTCTCCTTCGACCCGAATCGACTGTCGATCGACGCAGTGAGTGCGGCGCCGGGCGTGGATATTCTTCGCCACAACCTGGATGCCGCGAACGGCTGGATCGAGCTCGACCTTCTGATTTTGGACGGGATCGAAAGCGGCCAGGCGGTGGCGTCGCTCGAGATTCGCGCCCTCGAGGCAGGGCCTGCTCCGCTGGTATTCACCGCCACAGGTGCGGTCACGGGCGACGGTAGGCCGATACCGGTGGCGGCATCGGACGGCGCCCTCTTTGTTAATGCCGGCACCCAGGAGAGGGAAGGCCCGTGATTCGTAAGGGTAATAAGGGCTTTACCCTCGCCGAGCTGGTGATGGTGGTGGCGCTGGTCGCGGTGCTTTCCTCGATGGTCCTGCCAGTGGCCAAGTTCACCGTCAAACGGCGCAAGGAGGTCGAGCTCCGGCTCGCCCTGCGCCAGGTTCGGACCGCCATCGACGAGTATAAGAGGCTCTCCGACCAGGGGATGATCCCGGTCAAGATCGGCGGTGAGGGTTATCCGGAAAGTCTCGATGAGCTGGTGGAGGGCGTCGAGATCGTCGGACAGGAGACCGAGAGGAGGTTCCTGCGCCGCATTCCGACCGACCCGATGACTCGCGATGACTGGGAGCTGCGGTCGTATCAGGACGACATGGATGCCACCAGTTGGGGAGGAGAGAATGTGTATGACATTCGCACCAGCTCTGAGGGCATCGCGATCGACGGGACAAAGTATGCGGAATGGTGATTCCATGAATTTCGGATTTCGGATTTCGGATTTCGGATTTCCGTCCGCCTACACAGGAGGCAATGGTCGGTCGGTGACCGGTGACCGAACTCAAAACTCAAAACTCAAAACTCAAAACTCCGTGCGGGGTTTTACCCTCATCGAGCTCATCGTGGTGATCGCCATCATCGGTATCCTCGCCACCATCGCCTTACCGGCGATGAAGAACGCTCCCATAAAGGCCCGGGAGGCAGTGATCCGCGCCGATCTCTACCAGATGCGGTCGTGCATAGATCAGCACCTCGCCGACAAGGGATACTACCCGGAAAGCCTGGAGGCGCTGGTCGACGCCGGGTATCTGCGTTTTCTCCCCCACGATCCCTTCACCCATACAGATGAGGGGGTCTGGGAGGAGCTCTACGCCGAACCGAGCGAGCTCGAGGAGCTCGAGCCGCTGGATGACGAGTATGGAGGCGGCAATCAGGTCATCGATGTCCGCTACGCCGACACAACCAAGGTGTCGCTGGACGGATCGCTGATCTCGGAGTGGTAGGACCGTCGAATTAGGAATTAGGAATTAGGAATGACGGAGCCGGAATTCACGGCCTGCGCGGATTTATCACCAGAAAAACTTCCTGGGCAGGTGGGCGGAAATCCGAAATCCGAAATCCGAAATCCGAAATCTCCGGAGGCGGGTTACACCCTTGTCGTCTTCGTCATGATCATCGCTGTAATGGCGATCATGATGGCGGTGGCGGTGGAGATCGTGAGCTTTCAGGCTCAGCGTGAGCGCGAGGCGGAACTGATCTTCCGCGGCCAGCAGTATGTCGAGGGGATCCGGATGTACAAACAGAAGTACGGTCGCAACCCGATGCGGATGAAAGAGCTCTGGGAGGCAAATCCCAGAGTGCTTCGCCAAAAGTGGAAGGACCCGATCACCGACTCCGACGAGTGGGGCCTCGTGTTCCTCGGCCAGGAAGGTCGCGAGCTTGCGGTGCCGGGCGGTCGAGGCCGGGGCCGGCGGCCGACTCCGACCCGCACCCCCGTCTTTGCAAGAGAGAGGGAGGGCGGCGACGGTGGCGAGAAGGTCGGTCCCATCATCGGCGTTCACTCGCTCTCCACCGACCAGAGCATCAAGATCTACGAGGGACGGACGCAGTACGACGAATGGAAGTTCGTCCTCGAGGAGGTGGAGAAGCAGCCGCCGAGACCCCCCAGGGACGACCGGTTGCCCTGGGAGGATGTGGTGACGCCAACCCCGCGGGTGCGGCGTACCGGCACACCCACGAATTGACGTTTAAACGTTTGTAGTACACTCCCGCGCTGTGCCTGACGGAATCGCCCTTCCCGCGCTCTTGACACAGCCGTCACCCGGTCGGAAGACCGTGGCTGCCGGTGTCTGGATCACCCGCGGCGCGGCGCATGACCCGGAACACCTTGCTGGCGCCACCCACCTTGTCGAGCACCTCACCTTGCGCGCCTGTGGCGCCCACGACCGGCGCTCGCTGGCGCTGACGGTCGACCGCCTTGGCGGTGAGGTCGACGCCTGGACCAGCTCCGAGATGATGGGGGTCAGTGTCAACACCACAGTCGATGCGCTCGACGACGCCCTCGACCTCCTGGTCGACGCCGTCCTCAGCCCGACCTTCGCGCCTGAAGACGTCGAGCTGGAACGCCGGGTGACGCGAGCTGAGCTCGATCTGGTCGCGGACGACCCGGCGGAGCGGGTCGAGGAGGCCCTTCTCAGAGCCGCTTGGGGTGAGCACCCGCTGGCACGTCCAGTGATCGGCAGCGTTGAGACCCTCGATGCCCTGACCCCCGAGAGCCTCGAGCGCCACCACCACGAGCTCGTACAGCCCGGGGGGATGGTGGCGGCGGTTGTGGGACGTCGCACCGGAGGAGATCATCGCGCGGCTCGCCCGCCTCCCTCTCGGGATGGTGCCGCAGGTGCCCTCGCTGCCGCCGCTTTGCTGGCGAGGAGGCCACCACGACTTGACCCGGGAGGGGACCGACCAGGTGCACGCCCGGTTGGGCTTCGAGGCGCTGGCGGTCGGTGATCCAAGGATTCCCGCCCTGATAATCCTGAACCGGACCCTGGGTGACGGTGCCTCGAGCCGCCTCTTCCAGCGTTTGCGTGAGGACGAGGGGCTGACCTACGACATCTGGTCGGGGCCGGCGCTGCGGCGATTGGGAGGCATCCTGGAGGTGGGTTGGGCGTGCGCGCCGCCGGCATTCGCCGATGCCTGGCGATTGGTGCGCGAAGAGCTCGGCCGCCTCGCTGACGATCTCGGCATGGACGAGGTGGAGGTAGCGAAGGAGGGACTGCTGCGCGGGCTCGAGATGGACATGGAGTCACCCAGTGCTCGATGCTCCCTCGATGTCGGCGAGGTTCTCGAACGGGGCCGGCGCTTTGACGCGCCCACTGCCCGCCGCGAATTCGAGAAGGTGACAGTCGACGAGGTTCGCCGGCTCGCGGCCGAGATCCTCCGTCCCGAGCGCATGGCCTCAGCAATCTGCGGCCCCGAAGGCGCCGCCACCCGCGTCGCATAACACCCGTATCCGTGCCCGTCTCCGTCTCCGTGCCCCGACGCCCGCCGCCGCGGTCTGCGACCGCGGCCACGGTCGCTCACCGTCGCGCCCTCGGAACGCAAGCGTTCCTCGGTCCC
>JAOZUP010000362.1 GCA_029938595.1 Thermoanaerobaculales bacterium
ACAAAAGGGCCACGACGCACACGGCGCCGATGCCGGCGATCAACGGGCGCCAATTCCCGGAGATCCAGCGGAAGATCAGCTCCGCCGCGGAGAGGAACTCATCGTCCTTTTTCAATTGCTTTCGGGTTATCCGTCGTCCCATTCGACTCCTCCAACGGCTACGCGACACCTATTCCGCACACGCGCACCGACCCCACAGAAATGGGGGGCCAACTCTAGCACGCATTCCTCACCACGTCGTGTTGCGAGGTCCGCGAAATGTCGCGAGATGTGGCGTTTTCGACCCAGAGGCCCGGCCTGTCAATGCTCCTGGCTCTGGGTCATCGGAGGCGGTTCCAGCGACAGCTGCTGCAGCATAGGAAAGGCGATCTCCGCGGTCTGGTCGAGATCCAGAGGCACGATCGTCACCCAACCGATGTTGAGGGCGTGGGTATCCTGGCCGGCCTCAGTCTGAACGGGCGGCTTCCAGCGACTAACGTACCAGCGGGTCCCGTTCGAGTCCGTACGAGCAAGCACGTATCGAGCCTCCTCCGACTCATTCAAACCCATCCGCACCACCCGATAACCGCGGATCGCGACCGGATCGACTGGAATATTGACGTTGAGGTAGACGCCTCGCGGCAGTCCCTCGTCGCGCACCGCATCGATAATCGGTTTGGCCCACCGCGCCGCCGTTTCGAAATCCGGCTGTGGATCGTCCCAGTTCAACTGCAGTGACACCGCCACCGCGGGAATCCCCGCATAGGCCCCCTCGCGGGCGACTGCAACAGTGCCCGACGTCCAGGCGCCAAGGCCGTCGTTCTCTCCCCGGTTGATGCCCGACACGATTAGGGCCGGCGGGTCGTCCACCAGCAGCGCAGTGAGCGCGATACGGGCCACGGTGGCTGGCGTCGCATCGACCGACCAGGCTGTGGCGCCTGCAACCGGCGCATGCCCCGTCACCTCCACCTCGCGCCGAGTGACGAGGGCGTGGCCGGACACGCTCTGCTGGCTCTTGGGGGCAACCACCGTCACCCTATAACCCGGATCGGCAGCAAGCACCGCCGCAATCGCGACCAGGCCCGGCGAGTCGATTCCATCGTCGTTCGCCACCAGGACGTGAACAGGCTCTCCGGCAGCAACCTGCAGGGCGGTCACCACTAGGATGAATATCAAGGTTGTCAGGATTCGCTGTGCTCTCATCGGGCCTCCAAATGGCCCCGGGAGTGTAACGCAGTCGCGCAGGGCAATTTCGGATTTCGGATTTCGGATTTCAGATTTCGGATTTTCCACCCATCCGGCCGAAGAACCACAGAGGCACAGAGAAGCACAGAGGACAACACAGAGTATTTCTTGGGCCTGGCCTCGTGGCGACCGTGACGGGTCTGCTCACCCGTGGTTTGAACCCTCATTTCGGAGCCTACAGTCGGCGTGGCGCTGTTGCGGAGGGCCTCGTCGCGAGGGCCGCGAGGTGCCGTGCCCAGCGGTGTTTACGATCCGAGGGGCGCGGAGTCGTACTTGACAGTACGTCGAGCACCCCGAGGCGAGAAAACTCCGCTGGGTGCGGTGCATCGCTGGCCGCAGCAGAAAGCTGGTGAGAAATGCGGGCTCAGGCCGTCCGGCCATCCCGACCGAGTGGAGGGAGGAAAACGCGGCCAGAGGCCCGAGATCGGCGCGATCACATAAAGGGTGGGGGGTGCGGCCCTGCTCGGATGCAGCCCGCCGGCGCGCCGCAGGCGCGCAGCGGGTGAGGTCGAACGCGACCGACGAGAGCTTGCTCTCGGAAGGCGCGGCGGCCGAGGCCGCGTGGCCGCGGTCGCAGACCGCGGACGGCGGGCGGGCACGGGTAGGGCATGCACGTTACACTCCCTGACGGAGGATTCGGTGACGGACGAATACACTCTCACCCTCGGAGCGCATCTCTTGTTGTGGGGGTTCCCACTGGTGTTGGTTCTTCTCGTGGTTGCGGAAACCCTCCTCGACACGTGGTGGCGGGAGCCCAGGCAATGACGTCGGTCGAAGGATCCACCCTGACGACGGTCGCGGTGGTCATGCTCATCTACGTCGCGGTGCTGATCTTCATTGGTTGGCGAGCGGCACAAAGAACTCATGGCGGAGAGGACTTCCACCTCGCCGGCCGCTCGCTCGGCGCGTGGTCCGCGGGCATTTCATCCACCGCCAGCTCCGAATCGGGCTGGGTAACCCTCGGCGCCGTCGGCATGACCTTCACCCACGGGATCTCGGGGCTTTGGTACGCGCCCGGCTGCCTCCTCGGATACCTGGTCAACCTCTACATCGTCGCACCCCGCCTGCGCGAGATCTCCGCGACCCAGGGCTCGGTGACCCTCACCGACGTCATCACCCGCCGCTGGGGCGATCCACGAAACGTGCTGCGCGTCACCGCCACCACCATCATTCTGATCTGCATGATGGGCTATGTGGCGGCGCAGATGACTGCCGCCGGCAAAGCGTTCTCGTCATCGCTCGGCCTCGAGGGCAGGAGCGGCTACCTCCTCGGAGTCGTGATCGGCGCTGCTGTGATCATCCTCGTGACCTCGCTCGGCGGCTTCAGGGCGGTGGCGTGGACCGATCTCTTCCAGGGCCTGCTGGTCGCGATAGCCCTGATCGTGCTTCCCCTCTACGCCGTTGCCCGTCTCGGCGGCTTCGGCGCTCTCATCCAGGAACTCGGATCGATCAGCCCCCACCTGCTCACCGCCGGCGGCGACCGGATCGGTCCAGCCTTGTGGGGATTCGTCGTCGGCCAGCTCGGCATTGGCCTCGGCTACCCGGGAATGCCGCACGTCATCACCCGCTATATGGCAACCCGCGACGACCGTGAGGTGCAGCGGCTGCAGATGATCGCGATGTTTTGGGGCGTCGCGGTCTTTTATGGAGCTGGTCTGGTCGGCCTTGTCGGACGAGTGATGATGCCGGAACTCGTCGACGGCGAGCAGGCCCTGATGGCCATCGCCCTGAAGCTCGCACACCCTATTCTTGCCGGGCTGCTGCTGGCGGCGGTGATCTCGGCCATCCTTTCCACCGTCTCGTCCCAGCTGCTCGTGGCTGCGTCGGCGGTTGCCTACGACATCGTCGAGGAGACCCTGGGCAAGGCTCGCGACGACCGTCGCAGCCTGTTGCTAGGCCGCTGGACGGTAGCGATCGTCGGCGTGATCGGAATTCTGGTGGCCCTCAGCGAGGTGCGGCTGGTTTTCTGGTTCGTTCTCTTCGCGTGGTCCGGCCTCGGCGCCGCCTTCGCGCCGCTGATCCTGCTCTCCCTGTCCAAACGCGGGGTCAACCGCCACGGCGCCCTGGCAGCGATGCTCACCGGTATCGGGGTCACCGTGGCCTGGAAGCTGGGGCGAGACGCCGCCGCCAACCCCGAAATCTTCGCCCGCGTGTGGTGGATCACCCTGCTGGTGGCGGCCATAATCCTGATCCTCGGCCAGCTCGCCCGGGCCTTCGACGGTGGCGATCGAATCGCGGTGGCGGCCGCGGCGTCACTGACAGTGTTCAGCTGGTGGCTCGTCCAGAAATGGGGGCTCGACAATTTCTACGAGCTCGTTCCGGCCTTTTTCCTCGCCGGCTTCGCCGCCCTCGCCGTCTCGGCTATCACACGGTCACCAGAGAACCAACGTTCGAACGTTCAACGTTCAAACGTTTGAACGTTCTCGCGGTGGTGGCGTCATCCCGAACGAGAGCCGCACATAGTTGTGGGTCTCCTGCTGGAACTCCATGAGGCGCTCCGAGTCGGCGTTGACCACCAGCCCGTGGCGCTCGAGGTTGGGGTTGCGGCAGAAACCGTCGAGCGGCACCCCGCCGATCCCGGTCTCGAGATAGAAAGCGACAGTGGGCGAGACACCAAATTTTTCACCGAGCTCGCGGCAGCGCACCGACAGCTTCGGAACGGCATACATCGACCCCTCCCAATCGAAGCCCTCGGGGTCGGGTAGCAAGGGCTGCTCGGGGTCGAACAGCTCCGGGTAACGCTCGAAGGCCTGGTTCAGCAACAGGCGCCGCCGCCGTTGCATGTGGCGCCCGATGCGCATCTGGAGCTGGATTCGATGCTCGACGAGTTCGTCATCACCACTGATGAAGGGGGCAAGCATCGAGGCGGTCACCGCCTGGACGGCGTTGGAGGGCCCGGCCATGACGTTTTGGGCATAGCGCACTATGCCGTCGCGCGGAGATTCGGCGCGAGTGAGCAGAGCCCCGGCACGCAGTCCCGTGACCCCGTGGGTCTTGGACAGCGAGTCGATGAAGAGAACCGCGTCGGCGTAGCGTGAATCCTCGAGATACCAAGTGAGCAGACG
>JAOZUP010000363.1 GCA_029938595.1 Thermoanaerobaculales bacterium
CTTGGGGATCCACTCGGCCTGACGATTGGTGTTGTTCTCGGCAAAAACGGTCATCAGCCCGCCGCTCAGGTGCAGGACCATGAAGAACGCGCCGCCCGCGATGTACACCGGGATGAGCGACGCGAGGCCCGGCTTCTCCTCGGGAGTAGCACGCACCGCCAGCATGATGAAGTAAACAATGATCGGCAGCATGCCGACGATGAACGCAAAGGTCACCGGTCCGATCGTGTTGGCGACAAAGGGAATCGACTTGCCGATAAAGTAACCGGCGGCGCCGAAAATCGCGGCCGGCATGAGGATCGTCATCACGATCTGTCTCATGCTCACGTCGTCCTCGCTCGGTTCGTTGGGCGGGTCGGCCACCGCCAGCTTCTTCCAATTGATGACCAGAATGGTGGTACCGATCAGCAGACCGACGCCCGCCGCGGCGAACGCCAGGTTGAAGTTCCAGAGATTGCGCAGCGGTGCGGACAACAACGCGGAGACCGCGGCCCCAATGTTGATCCCCATGTAGAAAATATTGAATCCCGCATCGCGCCTCGGATCATCGGGGGCATAGAGATTGCCGACCATCGCCGAGATGTTCGGTTTGAAGAATCCATTACCGATGCACAAAAGGATGAGACCGGCGTAGAAGGTCGGAAGGCTGCGGATACCGAGGCTGAAGTACCCCGCCGCCATCAGGATCCCACCGATGAACACCGACCGCCGGAAACCGAGGTATCGATCCGCAATGAGCCCTCCGAGAAACGGCGTGAAATAGACAAACGCCAGATAGGTGCCGTAAATCTCACCCGCAGTGGCGTTCGAGAATCCCAGCCCGCCGCGCTCGGTGTCGATGATGTAGAGGTAGAGGATGCCAAGCATCAGGTAAAACCCGAGGCGCTCCCACATCTCGGTAAAGAACAGTGCTTTGAGTCCCTTGGGGTGTCCAAACGCCATCAATATCTCCTCGGGATGCAATTTCGCGCCGCCGCGAAAACACGGCGAAGCCCCGGAATCCTACCGCATCTCATCAGGCTGACCAAACCGGTTGGTCTGCTAGGATCCGACAGTCGCGCCCAGGTGAAGAAATAACTAGATGAGGCCGAATCCTTGATCCAGTCCAACGCAACCCTCGAGTTCACCACCGCCCTGCTCATCGGCCTGCTCCTGGGGTCCTTTGTGGAGTACGCCGTCCACCGCCTGATGCACAAGGGCAAGTTCATGGGACCGAAGCACGCAAAGCACCACCGCAGGTTCGAGAGCCAGGGCTGGTGGGGCGAGTTCACCGACTACTCCCTGCCCGGGCTGCTGATCGTCTGGGCCGGCTTTCTGCTGTCGGTTCCCGCCGGGGTTGGCTTTGCTCTTGGCACCATCGGCTACGCTGCGTTTGCCGCCTATGCCCACCAGGTGCAGCACGAGAAACCGGACCTGGCCTTCTGGCTCGGCAGTCCGATCCACTACCTCCACCACCGCGAGAATATGTGGCACCACAACTTCGGTATTGGTGTCAGCATCTGGGACCGCCTCTTCGGCACCTATCGGGTCGCCGATTGGCAACCCGAGCGCCGGGCACGGGATTACCCGCTGCGGGAGTTCATCGACATCCGGTGGCGCTGATAGAAGGCCTGGGGCCTGGGGCCTGGGGCCTGGGGCTTGGGGTTCGACTTGACGAATCGTGAGATCGAGAATAGGTTGCACTAAGAAATTGACGACGTAATCAGAAATGGGCGGAGGTCCTCAAATCTACCGCCACGAACCGAGGGGGAGAACATGACCGAAAGTACGTGGCTTGCGGAAGCGAAGAAAAATGCGGGGTTGCTGATCTTTTTGGGTGTGCTGACGGTGATCTTCGGCGTCCTGGCCATCGCCGCGCCGTTGGTCACAGGCATCGCGGTGTCGATGTTCGTTGGATTCTTGATGGTTTTCATGGGCATCGCGCGCATCGTGCACGCTGTCAAGTCCAAGCAGTGGGGCACCGGTATCTGGGGGACGATCATCGGCCTGCTCGCGGTCGGCGCCGGACTCGTGATCCTGTTTCGCCCGGGAGTCGGCCTCGCCTGGCTGACATTGCTGCTCGCCATCTACTTCCTGGTCGACGGCATCTGCGAGATCATCGCCGCCTTCAAGATCAAACCCGACCAGGGATGGGGATGGATGCTTTTCAACGGCATCATCGCCCTCCTGCTCGGCATCATGATCTGGCGCCAGTGGCCGGTCTCGGGCGCCTGGGCCATCGGCGTCCTGGTGGGGATCCACATCCTGATGACCGGTTGGACCATGATCGTCCTGGGCACCGGCGCGCGCCGCATCGCCGGCAAGGTCGAGGACGTGGTCGAAGACGTCGTCGACACGACGGGAGATGCAGCCGAAAGCGCGCTTGACAAGGCCAAGGACTTCGCCAAGGACGCTGCTGAGAAGACCGAAGAGATGGCCGACAAGGCAGGAGACGCGGTCAAAACCGCTGCTGACAAAACCGAGGATTTCGCCAAGGACGTTGCCGAGAAGACCGGGGACGCCGTGGACGACGTTGTCGACAAGGCGAAGAACCTTGCTGGAGACGTCGCGGACAAGGCCGAGGACGTCGTTGATGACGTTGTCGACAAGGCCAAGGACACGTTCGGCGGGGAAAAAGACTAGCCGCGCAGCTGTGATGAACAGGGATAGGGATTAGCCGCGAAGCGGCGGTAGATTTTTAGCCTGGGGCGTGAGCCCCAGGTTACGAGACGGAAATATAGTGGAGCCCTGAAGGGGCGACAGATCATCGCCTGCGCGGGCGATGCTCACTAGCTGGGTCGGCCTGCTAAGCCTGTGCACTCACGTGGCCGCCGCCCTCCCCAGGGAAGAGCGATACGTCGATACCAACGTATAGGGAGAACGGAATGAACCTCCGCTGCAACTTCAATCGGTCTATCGTGGTTTCCCTGATCGTGGTGATCGCAACGGCGGCCTCCGTTTTCGCCCAGTCGAGCGATCGAGACGTCTTGCGCGAACGAATCGAGTGGCTGTCGTCAACGCCAAACCCGTCGGTTGACGGTGCCCCCATCGCGGCGGTCCTGGGGATCGCCAAGCTCTACGAGCGGCGCGGGTACGAGCCGGCGTGGACGGATCCGGCGATGGTCGAGGAGCTCTTCGACCAGGCTCTACGATCCGTGGAGCACGGGCTAAATCCAGAGGACTTTCACGCTCGCCAGCTTGGCGCCCGCCTCAAATCGGGACTGCGGTCAAACGACCCCGTCTTCGCCGCCGACACCGAGATCCTGTGCCTCGACGCCCTCGCCCGCCTCGGTGTCACGCTAAGGTTCGGCAAGCTCGACCCCACCGATCTCGACCCGGCATGGAACTTCAGCCGCAAGATCGCGACGGAAGATCCGGTGAAGGTGTTCAACGACGTGCTCAATAAAAAGAACATCGCCGCCGCCATCGAGGAAGCGAGCCCTGCCACTCCCATGTACAAATGGCTTCGGCAGGCGCTCGTCACATATCGCGCCATCATGGCGGGTGGCGGCTGGCCGACCGTGCCCGGTGGTGAGGTACTCAAAGTCGGGTCAACCGGACCGCGCATCGCCGCGCTCCGCGCGCGGCTCACGATCACGGGCGATCTAACGGCACCCGATCCGACCGACCCCGCGGTCTTCGATGAGGGCCTCGAGGCCGGCGTGAAGCGCTTTCAGGAGCGTCACGGTATCGACCCCGACGGCAAGGTCGGACCACAGAGCGTGGAGGAACTCAACGTCCCGGTGGAAGCCCGCATTGATCAGATCCGGGCCACCCTCGAGCGCGTGCGCTGGGTCTTTCGTGACGTTGAGGAGGACTATTTGATTGTCGACATCGCAGGCTTCCACGCCTATCTGTTCAAAGAGGGAGAGCGCATCTGGAGCACTCGCGTCCAGGTCGGCAAGGCCTACCATGCGACGCCGGTCTTCAAGGACACGATGCGCTATCTCGATTTCAACCCGACCTGGACCATCCCGCCGGGAATCCTGCGCAACGAGACGCTGCCCAGGATTCGCAAAGATCCGGACTATCTGAGTCGCAACAACATGAGCGTAGTCACCACCGCGGGCAAGATCGTGGATCCGTCGACGATCGATTGGGCCGCGACAGCGACCAAGGGTTTCCCATACATGATCCGCCAGGAGCCCGGACCCCACAACGCCCTCGGCCGCGTCAAGTTCATTTTCCCCAACCAGTACATGGTCTACCTCCACGACACCCCCAGCAAAGGGCTTTTCGCCCGCACCGAGCGCGCCTTCAGCCACGGCTGCATCAGGACCGAAAACCCCTTCGAGCTCGCGACGCTGCA
>JAOZUP010000364.1:0-2405 GCA_029938595.1 Thermoanaerobaculales bacterium
TAGAACGCGCTGTTTGAGATACTCGTCGGTAAGCGTCCCGACCACCCGGGCGGCCCATTCAGGATCCGTGGACACGTAGCTCAATTGGAGGGCGTTGGATTTCTTGATCACCGAGATATCCAGGCTTCCCATAAGATCCGCCACAATCGCGTTGAATTCGGACCGCTGTGTTTCCTCATCGCCAGCGGAAACGGCCGAGATCGACCTTCCCACGGCGTCTGAAGATTCGAGGTTGAGTGGTTCCTCCGCTATTAATCTCCGCACGACATCCTCGATCAGCTTCCTGCTTGTCAACACCACGATCTCGGAGTTCAGATCCTGTTCGCTCACCTGGCCCGCGATGACCTGTGTCGATTCAGTTGGTCCGATGGGTACCTCGGCCCGCGCCTCGTTGACCAGCAGGGTTGCTGTGACCCTGTAGGTTCTCGGCATCCGCAAGGTGGCGAGCATGACAACTGTCACGACGGTCAACAGGGTTGCCAAAATCAACCAGCGCCGTTTGAAGACGATCGTCAGGAGGTCACGCAGCGAGTACTGGTACACCTGACCCTCACGTCCGATCGGGATATTCGCTTGTGAATTCATCAACCATCCAGGTGCGGGGATTTCCCGTCACGACGGACGGGGCGGTCCAGCGACTGCATCTGATCCGAAATCGACATTGCTAATTGGTTCCGTACCCAGGCAGGTACCACATCCAGGCACCAAACCTCGGAAGATTGTTGGAGACGTACTGATTCATAAAGATATTGACGTTGACGATCTTCTTGTGATGCACATAGATGATGTCCAGCGGGGCGAGGGGGACATCGTGCGAAAGCTGCCCCTTCCTCAAGATCTGTTTGACGTCCACGAGGGTTCCCACAGGCTCGTTCTTCGGACCCGGTCTGATCAGGAGCACCTCCTGCCGTCGAGCCTTATCGTTAAACCCGCCCGCATTCGAGATCGCCTGCACGAGGGTGAGTCCGCCGCGATACTCCTGTACTCCCGGGGAATTGACCTCACCCGAGACGTACACTTGAAGCCCTGCATACGCCGCGACGTTCACCGTAATCTGGGGGTTGATCATCTCTTTTCGGTAGCCCTCATTTAGCTCGGACGTGACATCATCGACGGTTCGACCCATAACCTTGACCCGGCCAACTATGGGTAGATAAATGTCACCATCGGGCCCGACCGTTCTCGTCTGGTCCATATCGATCGCCCTGAAAAACGAGATATCCAGAACGTCTCCCACCTGGACTCTGTAGGAGTCCGACATCACGGGCGGCAGCTCCCCCGCGCTCACCAGCTCTCCGTCGAGGTTTGGGTCCTGGGCGCTGCACGGAACGGCCACTGCAGCGATCAGTGCACACACCATCAAGATCGAGGCCAGCGGGTTTCCTCTCCGCAGCGCGCGACATCCCCTATTGCTCATGACCTTCCCCCTCCGCTCAACACCGAGAAGCACACGTGTCTGGTCCAACAACAGTCAGATCGTTTCATTCGGCCATGAAGACTGCGTGAAGTCCCCTTCTTCGCCCAAAGCTCACTGCGCCGTCTCGCAGCCACGTAAAAGCCTTGTCTTTCGACCTCGGACGTCACCATTTGAACGCCTCCCGACACCGAACCCTCAAAAATCCTCTGTGGGCCGGAGATTGGACAATCGTCATATCCCGATACCGCCTTTTTGTGCGGTTCTTCTTGGAACCGAAGAGTATACCACGATTTCTGAGCGTCGTCAGCGCGCCCCGTCACACAAACCTCGGTATTGAGATCAGCTCCCATTGAGGTCTTTCCCCCGATAACGCGCGTGAGTGAGTCAAGTGTGATCGAATCCCGATCACTTTCCCCGCCAGCGGGGTATGCGTTCGCAGGACCGGTCGGCGTCACCTGGTTCATAGTTCTCCTGCTATACAATTTAGAAGGATGCGGCCCTGTGCGCAATCCCTCAAATGAATGGTTTTTCTACTGCAATTAGATGGGTTCCTGGTGATTTAGCGGGTATTTCGTATTTTCTGGAGTGTGAAGGGCCCGTCGAGGCGGCTGTGGGCGGCGAAAATCGAGGCACCGAACGCCGTCGGTGAACTAATCATTCCTCCCCCTTTTGCAGTAGAAAACTCATCCATTTGGGGGATACCGGGTGGTCAGGTTGGGGGAGGGAATTGCATCATATTTCGAATTTCGGATTTCGGATTTTCCGGCCGTCCACCCTGCGGATAGTTTTTAGTTTTTAGTTTCTCGCGCGCTTCCGGCTTCGCGCTGCGCGCTACGCCGTGACTAGCAAGGACTGCACGGATCATCTGGCCGAGATTTGTGGTGCGGGCGTCTCGCCTGCACATACACAACCATCCACCTCCGGCCTTGCCTTCGGTTGGCAGACCAGCCGGGCAGATTTGTTACCGAGTGGTGGGGGGGGGGGGGGG
>JAOZUP010000364.1:2415-4287 GCA_029938595.1 Thermoanaerobaculales bacterium
TGTCTTGCAGACTCCAACCGTTGTAGGCGGGTCCTTCAGGGCCCGCCACCACGACGATCCGGTACGAGAGGGCGCGCAACCTGGTCGAAACGGATACGCATCTTGCAAGATCTGGCATCGGGCGAGGGTGTGATGGGTAGCCATCACATTTCTTCGCCTCAAGGCGTTATTGACTACCACCTCGAGGTGTCACCTGTTTCGAATCCATCCGAAAAGACTGAGGTGGGGTCGGCGATCACCAACTCGATGCCCTGACCGTTCACCGGGTCCAGGTTGCGGCTGTAGAGTTTTTCCTGGGGATTGTTCCAGTGCTCGTGCACGCCCAGGCTGCTGAGGCGGGTGAGGTCGCCGGCGTTGTCCGGGTCGTAGAAGGTACCCGAAGGCGGGTCATCGGCCAGGGCTGCCTCGGTGAGGTAGTCGTCGGCGCCGGCCATCTGCGGGTACACCCTCGGGTCGCCCTCCTGTTGGAGGAAATCGAAGCCCACCGAGTCGATGGCCACCGGGTCCTGGGAGGCGAAGACCGACGAGGTCCAGTCGCCGTTGAAGGGCTCGAAATCCCAGGTGGTCGGCACATCGTCGTCGGGGTGCACGCCGGCGTATAGCCCGTCCACCAGGTAGACCAAGGCCTTGCCGCCGCTGTGGGCGTGGCCCATGAGGTCGACGATGCAGCGGTAGCTGGCTTCGGCGGGGACGTTGTTCGGGAGCGAGGCGTGCATCTCGTATAAACCGGCCTCCGAGGGCCTCCGGAGCCAGCCGTAGTAGTTCTTGCCGCACAAGGTAATACCGGCGCCGCCGTGGCTCTTCAGGTTGGCCAGGTTGATGAAGTACTCGGCCTCGGCAAAGGAGGTCAGCACCTTGTCCTGGGCGACGCCGGTGGGATGGACGCTCCAGTGGAAGTCCACCGCCGAGGGGGTGACGACGGTGCGCCCAAAGTCACCCAGGGCGTCGAGGTAGGAGACCTCAGGGAATTCGTCGTAGAGCGGCTGGTAGTACTGGTTGGGGAAAAGGGTCACGGGATCGCCGATCGAGATGTGGGCCGGGTCAACACCGGCCACGTTGACCAACTGACGGAGCAGGGCCAGCATCATCTGCGGCGAGGTGTTCATGTAGTCGATCTTGCGCACCAGGTCGTAGGTGGCGGGATCGACCCCGCCCCAACTGCCTTCGAGAAAGCCCACCAGGTTCACCTTGATGGCGATCTTCTCGCCCGCGAGATAGCCCACGTCGCCATTGCCGTGGCTGGCGTTGAAATGGTGGAAGAGGGCGTCCCAGGCCTCGGCCTCACTGTTCTCGGCGGTGAGACCGCGGAGGGCCAGGCCGAGCATCCGGTCCACCACCACCTGGTCGGTGTGGTCGCTCTCCCACAAGTGACCGTCGCCGGGCCCCAGCCAGTCGGTGGCGCCGGGGTCGTGCACCCAGACCACCCGCCCGGGGTGGATGCCCTTGGCAACCCCGATGGGCTGGTTGGGCGTCACCGCGTCGGCCAGGGCCAGGCGCGGCGGCATGGTCATCAGGGTGACGACCCCGGTGGCCAGCGCGATCGTCAGGCAGGCCCAGGCGAGGGCCGTCCGCGACTGCCTGAGAAAGGACTTGCCCTTGCGCAAGGCGAAGAGCGAGGTCACGACCCCGGTGAGCCAGACCACGAAGCCGCTGGCCATGGGCGCCGCCACTTGCATGCACGGGTAGGCGGCCCGCGAGGGCCTGGGCACCACCCGGATCAGGAACCAGATCAGGGACAGCAGGCCGGCGAGCGGCAGAAGCCACAACGGCCAGTGGCGCGCGCCTTTCTTCGGGCGGGAATGATCGTTGTTGCTGTGGTCGCTCATAACGGACCCCCTTCAGGGAGTCTCTATTCAAAGATAGTGCCTGAAT
>JAOZUP010000365.1 GCA_029938595.1 Thermoanaerobaculales bacterium
AATCCATGGTTCACCTCGGCCCCCAGTGCCTGTGCTCTCGTCTTTGCCGACGGAACCCCGAGCGGCGACACCTCGCACTGGTCCTTCGCAGCCCCGTAAACGCGTAAACGTGCCAGATGGGATGAGTAGGCCGGTCTCCTTAATCTGGGCCTTGAGCCCGCGATAGATTTGGCGAGCATTGTGCTACGCGGTTTAGGAGACCGGCCTACTCATCCCAACTGGCACCTCTATGGCACCTCTAGTGGAACCTGGCACCGATGATGGTGATCGCCATGGATCGACGGCGGCACCTGACCGAGTGGGTCGGATTGCCACACCCTGCGTGGCTCATCGACTCCCCAGGGTTGGATACCAGGCGGCCCATCGCGGCTCCTCTGCAGCCAAATAACCATTCCAAAACCACTTGTCAAAACCCGGAGACGCTGGCACCGGTCGTGCATTGGATCGGGTGAGCGTGCCGCACCGCCGGATTGTCCGGCGGGGGTCACCAAGGCCGAACGCGAATCATTAACCCGCTCGGCGCCGACCACAACCAGGACCCTGGCGGCCACCAAGGACACGATTCATGGCACGATTGAAAGCATGTCGGAGGACAATCGAATGAGATTTCACGGAATCGCGGCAGGCCTGATGGGTCTGTGTCTGTTATCGCCGGCTGCCTCTTTGCAGGCGGAAATAATCATCGAGGATACGTTCACAGGCTATCCGGACAACGCTTTGATATCGGCTGACCCGGCGGGGCCGGCCAATGGATTGAGCGGCAACTGGACGCTCGTTCCGAACAGCGACTTTTTTGTGAACAAGACTCAGGCCGACGACGATGCCGGCACGGGCAAAGCCGTCTACGACCGACCTTCCACTGACAACGGAGCCCGCACCGCGACACGGAACACCTCGGCAGCACATGTTCTCTACGAGACCGACGGCGATCTGTTCTACGCGAGCTTCCTGATTGACCCTGCGAGGGCTGGCGGAGACATGACGTTTGAGCTTGAGCTTGTGAGCCTCGGCGGCGGTGGCGCGGTCGACTTCTCGTTCGGGATCAGTGGTGGGGCGTTCATCGTGGGTAACGGCGGCATCAGTGGCGTCGCCAGCGGTGGCACGGTGACCGCCGACGAGCAACTCGTCCTCGTCCGGATCGAGTATGGCGACACGAGTACCGGCGGCCTGGACGACGACGAGGTTGTCACGGTTTGGGTCGACCCCGTCGACGAGTCAAGCCTGCCGGTGATCAACGGCGTCTCGGCCGAATTGCTGAATAGCGGCGGCGGGAAAATCTTGACCGTCTCAATCCGAGCCGATCAGATGGACGGCCAACCGGCCTTCTTCGACAACCTCCGCGTTGGTTTGTCTTTCGCGGAGGTCATGCCCGTGACGCTCTTTGCCGATGGTTTCGAGTCGGGGACCACTGATTTGTGGTCATCGGTGACGCCATGAATATCGGTGACGCCATGAATAACAGCGGTACAAAGGAGACAGCGGCTTGCCACTGAGCTCGTAAGCAGTGATCACGAAACAGTGCCAGGCACCGCACTGCAGACTTGATAGAAATTGGATAGAGGTGATGGGTTGAAACGAAATGGGGAGTCGCCCGGGGACTAGTTCTACAAAGCCGTACCGGGCACTCTTATTTGGTTCTTTGGTTCGCCGGTTTCCTGGGTGCTACCATCGAAAGGGGTGAGAAAGGGAAAAACTGGCCCTTCTCAACCGGGGGGGGAATCATGCGATTTTCTAGGAAGCACTCGTGGCCGTCCATCGTCTTGGGCTCTGCGGCATGCTGCGTCATATCCATTTGCATTCTTGGTGGGGCGGCAGCCTCCGCAGCGGATGCCGATCTCGACACGTCCTTCAGCTCGGACGGAAAAATCGCCTTTTTCATGCACTCCGGCGACAGCGTTGCCAACGCCGTGGCTATACAGCCCGACGGCAAAATCGTGGTGGTGGGGACAAGCCACAACGGCGCCAACACCGATATCGCAGTGGCGCGGTTCAACAGAAACGGAACTCTTGATCTCACATTCAGCGGGGACGGCCGGGCCTTCTATGACTTTGGCTGGGGCAACGATACGGCCGAGGACGTAGTGATCCAGATAGACGGCAAGATCGTCGTCGTCGGAGAAGCCCTGGTCGATGGCACACGGTACATTGCGGTGGTTCGTTTCAACGCCAACGGGACCTTTGACCAATACACAACCGTCAACCTGGCCATCGAATCTCGGGGATTCGGGATCGCTCTCTACCCGGACGGCAGAATTGTGCTTGCCGGTACCTGTCTGGTCGCGAGCAGTGGCTGGGATTTCGCTGTCGCCCGCCTCGACACCAATCTGACCCCCGACACGACCTTTAGTAGCGACGGCGTGTTCTACTGGGACTTTGGTGACGAGGGCACCGACATCGCCTATGACGCGGCCGTGCAGAGCGACGGCACGATCGTCATCGGCGGCAGTGCCTCCTTCAGCAGTAACGATGTCTTCGGCCTGATGATGTTCTCCTCCACCGGCGGCGTGGTGGACCTGTCGATCGCCACCTTTCCAAACAGTGCGTACGGCTACGGCATGACCCTGCAATCCGACGACAAACCCGTCATCGTCGGCATGAGTGACCTAGGATCAGGTGCGTTTGCCATTGCCCGGTTCAAGGCCGGCGGCGGCCTCGACACCACCTTCAGCGGCGATGGCATGGACGTCCGTGATTTCGGTGCTTTGGGCTATGACCCGGCGCAAGCCGTGGCCGTGCAGCAGGATGGCAAGATTGTTGTCGTCGGTTTCGTCACCATCGGCGGATATCAGCACCTCACGGTAATGCGCTACCATCCCTGGGGGAACCTCGATTTCACCTTCAACCCGCCTACTGTCGATACGAGAATTCAATTTTTTCCCACGAAACACGCATACGGCTACGGCGTCGCACTGCAGCCGGACGGTAAGATCCTCGCCGTCGGTTGCACCGAGTGGGAGGCCGAACAACCTGCGGCAGCGGTCCGCCTCCTGGGTGACGAGAATCTGATTTTTTCCGAGAGATTCGAGTGGGGTTCCACCGTCCCGTGGTCGGTGACTGTTCCGTAGACAGCGCTGCCCAAGGGAACGTCGGTTGGTTGCCAGTTTGGGCATGGGTGGCACCTATGTATGGGCGGAAGAGAGCCGGCGACTTGGGCGTGTAGAATCGTCTTTGAAATGAGGCAGAAGACAACCGCGCTGGACTTCCACAAACGTTGACAATCGTCGAAAGGAGCATCCGCATGAAAGCTTCCATCGGATTGGCCGTTGTTGTGCTGCTGATTGCCGCTAACCCTTGTACCGAGGCACAAAACCTGATCGTGAATGGGAATTTCGACTCGGACATCAGTGGATGGACGCCTTTGGGGGCAAGTCTCAGCGCCGATTGGGATCCCTCCGATTACGACGGCAGCCCGAACTCGGGCAGCCTTCTGGGCACGAACGACTGGCCGAGCTCCGCAAACTTCGCCGTTGTGAGCTGTGTGGACTCCATTTCCGACGGCCAACCCTACCAATACACCGGCTGGATCAAGACTCCCTTAGGCCAGACCGTGACCGGCCTTTTCCAATTGACCTGGTACTGGTACTCCCTTCCATCCTGTGCGGGTACCCAAACCCTGGCCGCGTCGACACCTTACATGACGAGTGCTGACGACTGGACATACGTCAGTACCGATTCGGAGATTGCTCCGGCGGGGACGATGAGCGCATATTTGGTTCTAAGGGTATACAAGACTTCCGCCGTTCCGGGCACCTTCCAGGTGTACTACGACGGTTTGGATTTCCGCGACACCAGCATCATCTTTGCTGACGGCTTCGAAACCGGCGATACCACGGCGTGGTCGTCTGTCATCGGCCTGGTCCCTCTCGTAACACTGCTGAGCGGGGAGGGGTACGATTTCTCAGAGGAGACAGTCGGCAGCGCGAGTCACGGTGATTTCTACTTTTTCTACCAGAGCGCGGTGAGCAGATTCTGGGCCAACAACGCCGGAATGCGCGGCCTGGTGGATCTTGGGGTAACGACAGGGAGTCTGGAGGACATCACGGTCCCGGCCTCGGGCTATAACCAGTTTGGCGTCGAGGCCATTCTTGACCACACCTATGTGTCTTTGGCGGAAGAAGGTGAGGACGACTACTACATCATTTTCAGGGTGTGGGAAGTCTCCAGCACCGAAACAACTCTTGAGTGGATTTATGTGTACCGGCCCTGAGGAGGGATAGCAAGGGTGTCCGTTTAACGTGCCAGGGGTCCTATATAAAAAGAACGAGCACGGGTATGGCTGTCAGGTG
>JAOZUP010000044.1:0-6096 GCA_029938595.1 Thermoanaerobaculales bacterium
TGATTGACCGCACCCTGCGGTGAGAGAGAGCATCGCGGCGCCCGAAATCAAGGCTGCGCCGAGGCAGCATCGGGAGAGAGACGATTTAATGCCAGCAGAGATCGTTACCATGTTTCCAATGTACTACGAGCGGTTCGGGTTATGATTCGACGGACGGGTTTTGAGGGATGGAGGAGTCCTATGAAGCATGTCGCAACGTTGACGGTTATCTTGCTGTCTGTCGTGACGGTTGCGGGCGCCGGCGGTGGTGGAGACGCGATCTTGGGCGTGTGGGCCACGGATCCTGATGGCGGCGGCGGCCAGGCGCACATCGAGATCTACGAGGAGGGAGATCGCTACCACGGGAAGATCATCTGGCTCTCGGAGCCGGTCTATCTGGAGGGTGATCCCCACGGTCCCGCCGGGGAGGCCAAGGTCGACACCGAGAACCCCGACGAAGCCCTGCAGTCGCAGCCGATCGTTGGTCTGTTGTTGATGAGCGGTTTTAAGTATGACGGCAAGGGCCTCTGGCACAAGGGAAAGATCTACGATCCGGACAACGGCAAAACTTACAAGGCCAAGTTGAGCCTGGCAGAGGATGACGTGCTCAAGGTGCGCGGATTCATCGGCTTTTCGTTGTTAGGCCGCACGTCGGTGTGGACGCGGCTCGATCCGCAGTAGCGCCTGGTGAGAAGTGCGGCAGCGGGCCCGTTTCAATATAATATCGCGAGGGGGCGTGAATCCGTGGGAGCCATTTCACTACAACGAGTATTGCTTGCCGACGACGAGCCGGACATCCTCGAGGTCTCGAGGATCGCGCTCGAAACGGTGGGAGGATTCGAGGTTGCAGTGTGCAGTTCAGGCGCCGAGCTGCTGCAGCGGTTGCCGGATTTTCGCCCTGACCTGATTGTCATTGACGTCATGATGCCGGACATGGCGGGCCCGGAGGTGCTCGCCCGGGTGCGGCAGCTTCCTGGCTTTGCCGGCACTCCGGTCATTTTCCTCACCGGAGTGGTCAATGGCAGTGAGTTGAAGGCCCTGCGGGACTCCGGGGCGGCGGATGTCATCCTCAAACCGTTCGATCCAATGA
This sequence comes from Thermoanaerobaculales bacterium, assembly GCA_029938595.1. Classification (GTDB taxonomy): domain Bacteria; phylum Acidobacteriota; class Thermoanaerobaculia; order Thermoanaerobaculales; family Sulfomarinibacteraceae; genus Sulfomarinibacter. The sequence goes on from JAOZUP010000044.1 coordinate 1,070, forward strand.
CGCTAGCCGATCGCATCGGCGGTATTTGGGACTCGGTCGATGATTGATAACGTGTTGTACGGCGCCATTCGATCCGGACGCGACCGGGCGGTTCTTCCCGGTGAGGTCAGCTGAACAATGACTCGACCGGGCCGAATAGCCGCGGCGCTTTTCAGTTCTGCTCTGATTGTGGTGATCGCGTGTGGAGGCCGGGCGGATGAGCGGGCCGAGCCCAGCAGCCCAGCACCTTTCGAGGCAACCGGCATCATCACCTTCGGCTCGGTTTCCCTCAACCCCGCCAGCGAGCACGAGGTTTTCCGTCCGTTTGTCGACCACGTGGCCTCGCGGCTGAGAGAAGTGGGTATCGGCCGAGGCCGTGTCGTCGTGGTGGATTCGATCAGCAAGATGGTCGAAGAGCTCAACGAGGGCCGGATCGACGTGTACATCGACAGCCCATTCCCGGTGGGGTTCGTGTGGAAACGCACAGAGATCGACCTGCTGCTGCGGCGGTGGAAGCGCGGCTCAGAAACGTACCGGAGCGTCGTTTTTGTCCGCGCTGACAGTGGGGTGAATTCGGTTGCAGATCTGGCTGGGAAGATGATCGCGTTCGGCGAGCCCTTTTCCACCTCCGGGTTCCTGATGCCGAAGGCGGCGCTCGCCTCGACCGGGCTGATGTTGGACAACTACGAGGACGCAGCAGCATCGATTCCTCCGGACAGGGTGGGTTATGTGTTCTCCAACGATGCCGAAAACACCATGTTCTGGGTGCTCAAAGGCAAGGTCGACGCGGGAGCGGTCAATGAGGATTATTACCAGGCGCTTGCAGGCAGCCGGGTCTCTGAGCTCAAGATCATCCTCACGACCGAGGCGGTACCCCGAAATCTCGTGTGCGTCCGCAGGAGCCTTGACCCTCGAGTCACGGATGCCCTGAAGGACCTCCTGCTGGGAATGGATGAAGATGAGGAAGGTCAGGGGGTATTGAAGGGATTCGAAGAGACTGCGAGGTTCGATCCTTGGCCGGGCGGTCCGGAGCGGCAGCTCGCGGGCATCATGGACCTCATACAGTACGTCGAAGAGGATGTGGGCCAGTGAAATCATCGGCCGGAGGGATGCTCGTGTGCGCATAGGTCTAAGGGGCCGTTTCATCGCCTTCGTGTCGGCGATTGTGATCGCCTTCGGGGTGGTGCTGACGGCTCTCGCGGTGCGGGTTCAGAACGACCTCCTTCGCCACGAGTTGGACGAGCGGGGCAAGCTGCTGATAGCCGTCGTCGCCACCCATGTCACCGACTCTTTGGCCCTGTTGGACGTTCGGCAGCTCCGGCAGTTGATCAACGAAACGCGGGAGCAGGAGAACGTGCTCGACGCCGTGGTTTTCGATGAAGACGGGCGAGTGCTCACCGACGGTACGATAAAGAATCCTCTACGTCACCTGCTGATCGACGATGCGGCGCGGCAACATGTGGCGGTGTCGGACGCGTTGCTGGTGGAGTTTTCGGGTGACGTTATGACGGTCACCAAAGGGGTGCGCCTCGGAGGCCGGCTTATCGGGGGGGTGCGTCTGCGCTACTCGCGCGCCGGTCTCGCGAAGGACCAGGCGGTGCTGGCACGGAAGACCGCTCTGGTTGGGATCGTGTTCGGAGTCCTCGGCGTGCTCGCGGCGGCGCTACTCACCGAGGCCGTGACCCGTCCCCTGAAAGAGGTAATCGACGCCACGCGGGCGATATCCGAAGGCAAGCAGGCCCCCCACCTGCAGGTTCGTACTGCCGACGAGGTGGGCGAGCTGGCGGCGGCCTTCAACGAGATGACGCGACGGCTTCGAGAAACCACGGTTTCGCGGGATTACGTGGATCGGGTCCTCGAGACGATGGGCGAATGCCTGGTCGTGACCCGTCGGAACGGCACGATCACCCTGGTGAACAATGCGGTGTGTGGGCTCGCGGGCGCCTCGGAGGAAGAGCTGGTCGGCCGCCACTGCGGCGAACTGTTTCGGGCGCCCAAAGGTTACGCCTCGCTTCTCCACGCGCTGAACCCGGAAGGCTCGGTTCACGGCCTGGAAACCGAGCTTCTTTCGAGTACTGGCGAGGAGTTCCCGGTGATGGTCTCGATTGCGGAGATGGATGAATCTCCGGGGAGGTCCGGAAGGTATGTGATCGTCGCTGCGGACATCAGTGAACGACTGCGGACTGAGCGGCAGAAGGAAGAGTTCATCACCATGATCCACCACGAGGTGAGGACGCCGCTGACGGCGGTTCGTGGGGCCATCGGACTCCTCGACGGCGGTGTCGCGGGTGATCTCGGCGAGCGGGGACGCGAGCTCGTTGCGAACGCTCTGCGCAACAGCAAGCGGATGGAACGCCTCGTCAACGACATCCTTGTTTCACGCAAGTTGGATTTCGGGCACATGACGTTTCACCTCGAGGAGATGGAATTGATGCCGCTCGTCGATCAGGCGATCGAGGCGACGGCCTCGTACGGCGACCAGCATGAGGTTCGATTCGATCTCGATGAGACCGCGCCCGGGGCCCGAATCGAGGTTGACCCGGATCGTTTCATACAGGTCCTGACCAACGTGCTGTCCAATGCGGTGCGGTTCTCCTCGGCCGGCGATGTCGTGAAGGTGAGGGTGAATCGACACGACGGTTACCTGAGAGTGGCTGTGGCGGATCGTGGGCCGGGGATTCCGGAGAAGTTCCGCGACCAGGTGTTTGAACCTTTTGCGAGGGCCGACGAAGCCGATTGGCGGAACAAGAGTGGAACCGGGCTCGGGATGAGCATCTCCAAAGCCATCATCGAGGAGCTTGGCGGGGCGATCAGTTTCGACACGGAGGTCGGGGGCGGCACAACATTTCGCGTCGATATCCCCGAGTCAGATAAGCTGAGGGAGAGCCATGTCGATTAACGGGAATCTCCAGACCATGAACCTTGCGGAGCTCCTCCAATGGCTTGCCAACGGCCGCCAAACCGGTACGTTGAGCATTACCAACGGAATAGAAGAGAAGAGGGTCTTCTTCCGGGACGGCGAGATCGTGTCCTCGTCGAGCTCCGATCCCAAGGGTTTTATCGGCCAGTTTCTCATCAGCAAGGGCGTGATTACCGAGGAGATACTGGCGCAGGCGATTGCCGTACAGGGTGAACAGGGAGGGCTCCTCGGAGAGATTCTGGTCGAAGGGGGTGCGGTCGAACAGGAGATGCTCGACCAGATGCTCAAGCTCAAGACGGAAGAGAATATCTTCGAGCTCTTTGTCTGGGAGGAAGGCACCTTCGAGTTTCTCGATGGAGAGCTTCCCCAACAGGGTCTGGTGCCGATGGCCATTCATGTCACCGGTCTGGTGATGGAGGGAATACGTCGCCTCGACAATGCAAAAGCCATCAAGGAGCTAATTCCGTCGCCCCAGTGCGTGCCGGTTTCGGTGGCGCCGCTGATCGATGAAGACGAGATGGATCCGGGCTGGCTGGGGGTCCTCGGGGCCGTCGACGACGATCGCAGCATCGAGGACATCTGCCTCCACACCCACTCGAGCGAGGCCTTTGTGTCGCAGGTGCTGTATCAGAGGATCACCGAGGGGAAGATCAAGGTTGTCCGCCCTCGCATCGTAGCTGCGGATTCGATCGGGAGTGAACTGGTTGCTAGCGGGGGAAGCATGGAGCCGGCGGCGGGTACCGAGGCGCTGCTCGCAGAGGCGAACGAGCACCTGAAAAACGGTGAGTACGAACCCGCGACCCGCCACCTGACGGCCGCCGCGAGCCTCGACCCGCACAACCGTGAGTTGGCGTTGGTTGTAAAGGAGCTCGAGTCCGAGGTGATGGCAGGCATCGAAGGGGAGGGGATCGTACTCGAAGCGGTTCCTATCCTCGAGACATCCCTTGACGAGCTCAGAAACGTGAGCTTTTCCCCCGAGGAGGGCTTTATCCTTTCGCGCATCAACGGCAGCTCCGATATCGGCTCGATCGTGAAGATCTCGCCGCTGTCCGAGCTTGACTCGCAGCTGGTGTTCTGGAAACTGGCCCGTGACGGCCACATCAAGCTCGAGAGCTAGTTCGCATGGGGAAGTTAATCGACCGAAAAAAGCGCGAGCGGGCGAAGCAGCAGCGGGCGGCCCGCAAGAAAAGAGTCATGGAGGAAGCGCGCTCGACATTCGTGCGGATGCCGTACGTGGAGGTGAGCCTTGACACCATCGGCCAGGCGGCGAACGTCAATCGCGGTGTTGCTTCAATGTACTTCCGCAGCAAGGAAGAACTCTTCCTGCTGCTGCTCCGTGACGAGCTCGCGGAATGGTACCGGGAGATTGAAAAGAAGCTCGGCGACCTGAACGGCTCCCTGGACTGGGGAGCTTTGGCGGATCTGCTCGCTCGAAGCGTGGCAGAGATGCCGACCATGAGCCGCTACCTCAGCCTCTTGCCGGTGGTGCTCGAGCAGAATATCGAGGTGATGGAGGTCTTTCGCTTCCAGCGCTGGCGCCGCGACCGCATGGTCGAGGCCGGCGAGGCTGTTGAACAATCGACAACCGCGCTGAGACCTGGGCAGGGGTCCCGTCTGTTGTACCTCGTTCAGCTCGTCGCAGCCGGCCTCGAACCCGCTGCGAATCCCAGGGGCTCAGCTGCCTTCGATCGGGGTGACCCGGAGTTCGAGGTGTTTTCGGTTGACCTCGAATCCGAGCTGAGAGCCATCGTTTTCGCGATGCTCGAGGACGACCCCGATGCCCAACGTTCAAACGTTTGAACGTTCAACGTTTAACGTTGTGAACTTGACACAATTTCTCACCACCGGTAAGATCCCCCGGCCCGTGTGAGTGGAGGAAGTATGGCAAAAGGACATCGCGTTACCGTCAAGCTCAAGAGCTCCGAGAGCCCGTACATGTACCACGTGAAGAAGAACAAGCAGAACACAACCGAGCGGCTCGAGCTCAAGAAGTACGACCCGGTCGTACGCAAGCACGTCGTTTTCAAAGAGGTTCGTTAAACCACCTCAATGGAGGGTGCCAGTGCACCGATCTCTCGGTGCTCTTTCAAAGCCCGGTAGCCCACAAGGGTCGCCGGGCTTTGTCGTT
>JAOZUP010000044.1:6196-15001 GCA_029938595.1 Thermoanaerobaculales bacterium
TCTCGGTGCTCTTTCAAAGCCCGGTAGCCCACAAGGGTCGCCGGGCTTTGTCGTTCCATCGTTAGACGTTGAAACGTTTTAACGTTTAACGTGTAACGTTCAAACGTTCTAACGACGCTCGGCTCAGCAGAGCCGCTATGATGGATGTTCGCCGGGGGGATGCCGCGATGGACGTGCTCAGGGAGTTCCTCGAGTTCATCGAGTACTCGAAGCCGCAGCCGGCGGGGGAGTTGCTGCGCCGGGTTCTTTTCAGGAGCCGCCGTCTCACCGAGGCCGAGGCGGGCACCGTCTTCATCGTTCGTGGTCGCGGGAAATCGAAACGGCTCGAAGCGGCGGATACCCAGAACGACTGCATCGAGCTCGAGCCCGCCAGCTTCGTGCTCCCCATCAACAAGGCGTCGATCGCCGGTTTTACCGCGGCCACCGGTGAGACCGTTTTCGTGGCCGACCTCTACAACATTCCCGATGACCTGCCTTTCAGCTTCGATCCAAGCTTCGACCGCGATCACGCCTACCGTAGCCGTTCGATGTTGAGCTTCCCGCTCCTCAACCACGACCGCGAGGTGATTGGCGTCGTCCAGCTCATCAATCGCCTCGATGCGTCGGGCAACGGGCCAATACCCTTCGAACGTGAGCAGGCCGACCTCATCGTGCCCTTCAACCACATCGTCGGCGGCGCCATTGAACGAGCGGACATGGTCGAGCGCATCTCGGCCCAGAACATGCGCTTGCGTGACCGCAACCGCCTCCTTCGCGAGCAGAGGGCCCGCATTGCTGCCCTCCAGGACGAGACCGAGGAGGCGTTCCAGCTCTCCATCAGCCTCCTGTCGCGCGCCGCGGAGCTGCACGACGAGAACACCGCCAAGCATGTCGAGCGGGTCAACGAGTACTCGTACTTCTTGGCCGGCAAGCTCGGCAGCCCGAAGGCCTTCTGCAACGAGATCCGCTATTCCGCCCAGCTCCACGACGTCGGCAAGATGAGCATCAACGTCGCCATCCTTCGCAAGCAGGGCCCGCTCGACGAGGATGAACGGCTGGAGATGATGCGCCACCCGGAGTACGGCTTCAAGATCCTCTCCGCCTCCGACCGCCTGCAGATGGCGTCTGAGATCGCTCTCAATCACCACGAACAATGGAACGGCGAAGGATACCCCGCCGGCCGAAAAGGTGAGGAAATCCCTGTTTCAGCCCGCATCGTAACCCTTGCCGATATCTACGACGCTCTGCGCTCCGAACGCTCCTACAAGCCCGGCTATACCCAGGAACTGACCCGCCACATCCTCCTGGAGGGCGACGACCATTTCGACCCTCGTAGCCACCTCGATCCCAAGCTGATCGACATCTTTGCCGAGCACCACCGGGGCATGGCCGAGATCTGGGACAGCCTGTCGAATCAGTAGCCACGCCTAACCGCTATTTTCATTAGGATTCCGCGGTGGCAGCCGCCCGCGATCACGTCGTGCAGGGCCTCTCCCCCCAGCACTTCGGTCACAGCGTAGGTACCACCGCCCTCGCCGAGCTTGTCGACGATGCGGTAGTGCCCGATGCTGGAGGTGACGAATCCGAGCTGGATGCAGCTTCGGACCAGGACCACCCCTTCCCGAGCCCCGGTGGCGTTGATCCATGGCTCTTCAGGCTGGGAAAAGAGCCAGTACTGGTCCCCGACCTGCCATTGATCTTGCAGAGAATCCCAGCGATCCCGGATTCCATCGATGGGGAGGTTTCTGGTGAGAACAGTGCTGTGCGCTTGTTCGGGCGAGAGTGGACGAACGAGGCTTCCCGCCGATATCTCCCAGTCGGCGATCACTTCGTCAGGGCAGTCGAAGCTGGGTTCGATCGATGAGGTTGCACATCCTGAACAGCCCAACAGGATCGCAACGAACACAAGGCGAAATGCCATCGGCCTACATTGTGTATCGTCGCGAGGCCGTGAAAATAGGCGGCATCATTCGTCCCACGCGCTCGTCATGCGCCCGATACACCACGACCATCCCACCCAAGCCAATCTGCTCGACGATGCGGTAATGACCGAGGGTGCAACCCATGATGTCAACCCCTCGAGCGGCGCACGATGACCAGGGTGCGGTCGTCGTGGTAGGGCACGCCTTCGACAAAGGTGTCAACTACAGCTTCGATTGACGATGCGAGCTTTTTCGGCGACTCGGCGTGGTGTCCGCGGCAGACCGCGACCAGCCGTTCGCGTCCGAACTCCTCCTGTTCGGGGTTGGCCGCCTCGGTGATGCCGTCTGTGTACATGACAAGGGAGTCGCCGACTTCGAGCGTGATTTCGGACGCGGTGTACTCGGCGCCCGGCATCAGCCCGAGCGGCATCCCGGTCGGCATCAGGAGCTCGGCCTCGCCGCCGGATCGGACGAGGATCGTCGGGTCGTGACCGGCGCTGGCAAACCTGAGAGCCCCCGTGTCAGTTGAGAGGATTCCAAGGAACGCGGTTGCAAATGACTCGACGGGTGTCTTGGCGTTCATCTGCGGCGACACGCGGTTAAAAATCTCCAACGGCTCGAGATTCTCGCCGAGGTAGGCGTTGACCAGGGCATCCACGTAGAAGGTGAGCAGCGATGCCCCGATGCCCTTGCCCGATACGTCGGCGATGATCAGCGCGACTTCGTTTGTGTCCGGCCGTTCAACGACCTGGTAGTAGTCGCCCGAGACCCCCCGTGAGGGGATATTGCCGCCGTGAATCTCGAGCCCCGCGACCTCCGGGCTCTCTGCGGGCAGCAGCGCCACCTGGATGCGGCGGGCGAGCTTGACCTCCTGCTGGAAACGCCGCCGCTCGGCCGCCTCCTCGGCGAGAGCGATGTTGCGCAGCCGCAGACCGGTGGCCGAGGCCACCACCGCCAACAGCTCCATGTCGGTCTCATCAAACTGGCGGTTGGCGAGAGTGGAGCTGAGGACGATCATGCCGATGGCGCCTTCGGGGGTGAGCAGCGGCGCTGCCACCAGGGTCCGCACGCCGGCGTCGAGCAAGCTCTCTGCAGCCGCGAAGCGGTCGTCGGTCGAGGTGTCGTGGACCACGGCCGCCAGACCCTTGCCGATGACCTCGCTGGCGAGGCTCGACGACTCGGGAAACTCATCGGTGTCGGCGACCTGAGAACGGCTGGCCGCGCGAAGGAGGTCGTCGCCGTTCTCGAGGAAGATGGCGCCATGCTGCGGTTGCAGGTGGACAAAGACGCGTTCGAGCACGTGGTCGAGGAACTCCTCGGCAGTCGTCGATTCGTCGAGGGTGTGGTGGACGTCGTACAGGACTCGCAGCTGGTCGGCGGCGTGACGCAGCTCCTCGGTTCCGGAATCCGACGGCCGGGCGAACTCGCGCTCGGACTCGGAGATGATGTCGGTGGCGGCGCGGAAAATGGTGCGGCTATCGTCAAAGGAGGATCGTTGTGGCTCGGTCCCTCCACTCGCTCCGAAGGTGATCCTTGACATCGAGGCGTCGATCACATCGCCGGGGCTGATGGGCGTCGGCCCAGGAATCATCTCTCCGTTGAGGCGCGTGCCGTTGCGCGAGCCCATGTCCTCGACCAGCCAGTCGTCGTCGGATTTGAAAATCCGCACGTGCTGTCGCGAAAGGCACCGGTCCGAGACAGCGAGATCGCAACGCGACGAGCGGCCGATCACCAGCGAGTCGCCTTCGAGGGTGTGCTTGAAGGGCTCGCCTTCGGCAGGCACGATGTGGAGAATTGTCATTGCGCCATAGATGATACACCGTTTCGAAATCGCGTCACACTTCCAATGGGGGAGCATCGTTGACGAGCCGCGAAGCGGCGGAAGACTCATAGCCTGGGGCGTGAGCCCCAGGATAATGTCGACAAATTAAGGTAGCCGCGAAGCGGCGACAGACATTCCGTCGTCGCAACCTGCGGCTTGTGCCGCAGGTCAGAATCTGCCGCCCCTTCAGGGCTGGATACTTGCGGGGTTGCGTGTTCCTGGGGCTCACGCCCCAGGCTATGTATCTGTCGCGCCTTCGGCGCTCTCCCGAACGCCATCACATTTCATCCTGCTCATGTTGCGGCGCTCAATAAATCGTCGTCGCTTTTCCCCCGCCCACATCGTGCAGCCGAGACGCGTGCACCCCAACGGGCACAACCTCAGACAGGTGGTTTTCTGGGTACGCGTCCCCCGTGGGTGATGGGACGGAACGTTCGAACGTTTGACGTTTAACGTTCTAACGTTTCCCGATCATGTGGTACTGCCACAGGTCGCGGTCGGAGAAGTGGAAGAGGGGAGACATCGCCAGCAGGCCGGTCCTGCCGATGCTGTCCTCTAGAAAGTGGAGCTCGGCAAACCGCCCCTCCATGTCGGGGTCGGGCGGCACCTCGAAGCCGGCCTGACGGGCGAGCAGTATTCCCTTGGCGCGGATCGACAGCTCGAGCCGGAGCCTGAGCAGACACACCATGTCGACCACGGTCGGTGGCGGAAACCGCTCCCTCAGCTCCTCGAGATAACCGCCGATACGGCCGTCCGACGCCCGTCCCGCCGAGATCATCTCCAGGAGCTCGGAGTCGGTGTCAAAGCCGGTGCCGAGCCACTCCCGGGTGCGGCTCTCTGAGAAGTGGAAGACGGTGACGAAGAAAAAGGGCAGCACGACCAGTATCAATACCGTCGTCACGTTCGGAGCGACGAAAAAGTGATTGAAGCCCGAGTGCAGGATGGTGGCGAGAGCGAGCCCCGGCAGGAAGACCCAGGGGTGCGGCCCGCCGCGGGTGTCGACCAGCTGCTTGGAGATGATGGCCATCATCGCGCTGACGCTGCCATGCATCAGCGCGGTGCCGAATCCGCGCACGATCCACAGGGCCACGCTGTCGTTGGCGAGGGCGACAAAGTAGTGGACGTTCTCCACCGCCGCGAAGCCGGCGCCGACTGCGAAGCCGATGATCGCGGCATCGACCAGGAAGGCGACCCGGTTGCGCGCGATGAGATAGACGATGACCGCGCTCTTGAGGATCTCCTCGATCACCGGCGCGACATAGCGGGTGAGCGTGGGGAGGTCAAGTTCGAAGGCGATTCCGAGCTGACGGTTGATGAACAGGCTGGCAACCGCCGCCAAACCGCCGGCCGCAATCAGACCCGCCACCATTCGCAGCTTCACCAGCTTGAAGCTGTCGAGCAGGATCAGCGTGAGCAGAAAGGCGAAAACTGGCAGCAGCCCGATGAGGATTCGGAAACCGGCGAACAGCAGTTGCATGTCAGGTACGTTACAGGATATTGAGCGAGATCATGAACTCATTGGACCCCTTGCGGCCGTTTTCGAATGCGCGGGCATAGCCGATGGAGAACGTGCTGGAGAGGTTTGTGAAGATTACGAGCTTGAAGTCGATCTGCGCGCCGATGTTGTAGAGCTCCTGGCGAATAGCGCTGTCGTCGATGTTGGTGGCGATGGCGCTGCCGAAAATTGCGGCGCTGGCCCACGTGCAGTAGAGGTCGGGGATCCCGGCGCGTTTGAAGCGCAAGGGCGGCAGATCCCACTCCAGCAGCAGTTTGCCGAAGTTATTGCCCTCGAGCTCGTTGATTTCGATGCCGGGGAAGCTGTAGTACTCCCGGAAACGCCGCACGTCCTTGTAGTCCACCCAGTTGTTGCCGAAACCGCCGAAGTAGTAGTTGGAAAGGGTGTTCTCGGGGTCTCCCCACGAGTAGCCCAGCGACGATCGCAACCACAGAGACGAGTACTTGATGGGAAGTGAAATCCCGAGGTCGAGGTTCCCCCATACGCGGGGGAAGTTTTCGGATTCGGCGTACTTGTTGTTGAGGTACAGCCCCGCCTTGACGCCCTTCTCCGGCTGCAGCCCGCCGATGGTCCTTCGCAGAGCCTTGTACTCCAGGCTGCCCGAGACGGCCACGTACTGCTTGATGGTGGCTTCGATCTCCTGATATTCCGGCAGGGTGTCGAGACCGCCAAACCCGGTGAGGTAGAGGTTGTACTTGAGTGAACGCGGCCTATTGTCGATCAGTATTCCTTTGTATTCGCCAACCAGACCGTAGCCCTTGCGGCTGACCTTGGTGGGACCGAAGAAGTCATAGAAATCAGCCGGGTTGTAAAACGCGCTCACCCGCCACGGCCAGTGGTTGTAGTTGGCCGTGAGGTGGAACATCTCGTTCGACGGGACCTCGCCGTTGGGGCTGACCGAAGCGCTCACATCGATGGCGGTCAGACCGACTGGATCCATGAGGTTGAGCCGGTAACCGATCGCCCCATAGCCACGATAATCCTCGAGGATTGGATAGGCCGACATCAGCTTCATGTGCTGGCGTGGCCGGTAGCGGCCCTTCTCGGTCTCGAGGGCGTCGAGGTCGACCGCCGAGGGCGGTGGCAGCATCCACTCCTTCACCACCGGGTACTTCTCGACGATCTCCTGGCCGAGGAAACGGATCGGGTTGATATCTTCCAGGGATTCGATGGCCAGGGTCGCCGGGATAAAGCCCTTAGCCGTGTAGTGGAAGGCGAAGAGCTCGTCGTCCGACACCGGTACCGGCCGAAAGAAACCTGTGAGGGCGTTGGTCACCGCCTTCATCTCCTGTTTTTCAAAATCGTAACGAAAAATGTTGGAGACCCCAGTGTAGTAGGAGGTGCCGAAAAGGTACCGCCCGTCCGGAGAGTAGGAGAAATTGGCGGGCGAGTTGTCGGCGAACTCATAGAGCACCTCGTAATCGTTGGAGCCGGCGAGCAGATCCTCAATCTTCATGCGGATCAGCCGCTGGCGGCCGTTGACCTCGATCATCGCCGCCGTCAGCCACTTCCCGTCAGGGGAGACGTCGATGTCGAAGAGGTCTTTGCCGTAGGTGATGGTCAGGACCTGGGTAATGTCCTCCCAACTGCCATACGGTGGCGCGATCCGCAGCAGGGTCGAGAGGCCGTTGTGGTGTTGGACGCCCCACACGCTCGAGTCGGCGCGGTTGAAGGCCAGATCACCAGTGCGGATGTTCTTCATCAAGGTGGTCTTCTTGCCGGTGTCGATATTGACCGCATTGAGGTCCCGCCACTGGCGGCTGTTGTCGGTGGTGTAGAAGACTGTACCGGTCGAGGGATCGTAGGTGAGTGCGGTGACATAATAGAGCGCCGGTGTGGGCACCTCAACGATCTTTTCGACCTCCCATGTGTCGACGTCGATCGCGGTGACGTGGGCGAACTCCCCCGGGTAGTTGACGGCGGTGATCAGCTTGCGACGAGTGTCATCGAAGTAGGCGCGGGAAACCGACCCCAACGGCCTCTCGGAGAGAGGCTGAAACTCGGTTACCGGGTACTCCCTGATGGTCTCCAGATTGGCCTGTTGCCACCCGCGCTCCCACTCGATCCAGTGCTTCCACTCGACGTCGAGATCGGTGCCGTAGACCTGCTTGAACTGGGCCCGGTAGGAAGCCTTGGTCCCGGATTTACGGTTGAGCCAATCGATCAAGGACTCGGGACCATAGTGGTCGGCGAGGTAGCTGACGAAGCGGGTACCGTAAAGGTAGGAAACCTGTCCCACCTGGAAGTCGATCGCCTTGCCCTCGGACTCGAGACCGAGGGTGTCGTAGAAATAGGCGTCATCGTGGACCATCGTCCGGAAGACCATTTCATCGTAGCCGCCCAACGCCCGTCCAAAACCGCCCGCCATCCAGGTTTCCATGAAGACCGCCAGACCCTCGTGGTACCAGCGGGGTGCGTAGAGTCGCGGGATCGTGAGGTAGCTGTAGATCATCGACAACGGTTGCTCGGGGATGGCCGCCACCTTTCCAAAGAAGATCTTGCGAGCCTTTTCGTCGGCCGGCGACGGCTTGTCCATGGCGACGATGTGCAGCAACTCGTGGCTCATCACCCAGTTGATGCGTTCGTTGGTCGGTGAGGTCTCATAAACATACTCGAAGGGTTCGATACCGATGTTCAGGAAGTTGGACGGCATCGAGGACGCGCCGGCATAGCCGTAATCGTCGAAGTCCTGCAGGAGGACGGTGATCTCCTCACCCGGTTCGTATCCGAATAATGCCTTGTGGAAGTTGAGAGAGTTGATGAAGCAGCGCGACAGGTGGGGGAGGATGTACTCGTTTTCTTCGTTGAGATAGACCACCCTCAGGTCTTCGACGCTGAAGAATCGCGGCTCTAACTGTGCGCTAACGGGAATCGCAGTGAAAAGCACGATGCCGGCGGTCAGGCCGATCAGAATTCGTGGCATGTTCGCCCCCCTTCGAGTTCTCAAAAAAGGACCGCCACGGTCTCCCGTGGCGGCACCGAACCTACCTTTGCGGCCTGACCCGTTTCGATTTTTCAGAGCGTCGCCTCATTTTACTGCGAGGTGCGCTCTTGCATATAGCGTTCGAACTGTTCGTTCCTTTGCAGGGCATCGGCGCGCGCCAGGTTCGCGTTGAAGCCGGCGTATCGGAGTGCCGCGAATTGCCCCTGACGTCCGAGGTTGTTCCAGACGGCACGTTGCTGCGCCTCGCTCATGCGATTGAAGGTCTGCGCCTGAAGCACCGCTCTCTCGAACGCCTTGGCGCCGAGGGCATCGGCGAAGGCCGCCCTTTGCACGTTATCCATTCGCTGGAAGGTCGCTTCGTTGGCCTCGAACCGGCCGATGGCTTCTGCACGGGCTTCGGCATCCATGTCTGCCACCGCTCTACCGAGGGTATCGGCATTCATGCGGCCGAGATCCGCCGCCTCGAACCTCATGGCGTCAGCGACTCTCTGCTGTGCCGCGCGATCGAGTGATTGAATGAAGCGACCCTGCTGTTCCGCGCTCATCCTGGCGAAGGCCTCGGTTGCATCGAACCGGCCGATGGCTTCTGCACGGGCTTCGGCATCCATGTCTGCCACCGCTC
>JAOZUP010000366.1 GCA_029938595.1 Thermoanaerobaculales bacterium
TTGACACACGATATCATGGCGGAAAATTAGGAATTAGGAATTAGGAATTAGGAATGCCACCCACCTAGACACCCAGATAGAATGTTGGCGTGGAGGATTGATGAATCTTCGATACAGAACCCTGCTCCTGGCCGTTCTGCTTGTTACACCGACGGTGCTTGCGGACTCCCCGACCGGCGAGGGCACCGACAAGACCTTCATGTGGCGGGTGCAGCGGGGCGGCGCTACGGTGTATTTGCTGGGTTCGGTGCACGCAATGAAGGAGGATGCCTACCCCCTCCCGTCAGCCATGGAGACGGCGTTCGACTCGGTCGAGAAGCTTGTTTTCGAGATCGATCTCGACGATCTGGGCTCGGCGGCAATCCAGATGCTGGCCGCGGGAACCTTGGATGGAGAAGACACTCTCGAGGAGATTGTTGGGCCGGCAACGTGGACCAGGCTCATGGTCCATGTAGAGAAGACCAGTTTCCCGGAAGGGATGTTCCAGAGGATGAAATCGTGGATGGCGGCGGTCACGATAACGGCTCTGGCGATGACCGACGCCGGCTACCTGCCTTCGGCGGGGATCGATACTTATTTCTCGCGACGTGCCGAGGAAGCCGGCAAGGAGCGTATCGCCCTCGAGACGGTCGAGTTTCAGGTCAGCCTCTTTGCTGATCTCACAGCAGAGCAGAGCCTGGCGTTTCTCCGCTACACCCTGGTTGACCTGGAGACCGTCATCCCCGAGCTCGACGAGCTGTCGGCGCACTGGCGGGCCGGGAATGTGGCCGCCGTCGAGGCGCTGATGGCCGAGGGGTTTGACGAGTTTCCCGAGCTCCTCGACACGATGGTCACTGACCGTAACCGTACCTGGATTGCGCCGATCGAGGAGCTGCTGGCGGGGGAAAGCGACGCGATGGTGGTGGTCGGCGCGCTGCACCTGGTGGGGGAGGAAGGGGTCGTCAACCTTCTCCGCAAGAAGGGCTACACCGTCGAGCAGAAGTGACGGAACCCAAATTCGACGGTTAGGACGAGACCCCGGGCCTCAATTGAAACGATAGAGAAGCTCCGAAGGAGCGATGGCGTGGAACACGACGAGGGCGCCGGACGCTCAACGTTCAAACGTTCAACGTTCAACGTTCAAACGTGTAACGTCCTATACTCCCTCCATGGCGCGCGACAATTCCAATATCGTCGATTCGGAGACAGGCCGGAATCCGATCGTCCGCCTTGGCCGCTTCGTGCGGCGGGGATGGCGCCGCGTGCGGAGGCGGTGGTGCGTGGCGGAGGTTCGCTTCATTTACTCGGATGCCTACTCTGGGACCGTCCAGGGGATTCCCCTCGACCCGATGCGCGGGTGGAAGATCCTCGGATTTCTGGTCGACGAGGGCCTGCTCGATCGGGACGACATTTCGGTGCCGAGACCGCCTGCGTTGCGCGCCCTGCTTCGAGTTCACGATGCGGACTACCTCGATGCCGTCGGCCAGGACCCCACGGTGACTGAACGGATCTTCGGCGAGAAGATCAGCGACACCGAGGTTGAGCAGGTCGTCCAGTTGGAACGCACGGCGGTTGGCGGCACGATCCTGGCCACCCGGCTCGCCCTCCAGGGGCGCTCGGTGGCCATCAACCTCGGCGGCGGCTATCACCACGCTTCCCGCGACAGTGGGGCGGGCTTTTGCATCTTCAACGATGTTGCGGTGGCCATCGCGCGGCTGCGGGCGAGGGGATTCAAGGAGCCCATTCTGGTGATCGACCTCGACATCCACGACGGTGACGGCACCCGAGCCATCTTCGCTCACGATGCCACGGTCCACACCTACTCGGTGCACAACGAGCACTGGGGCGACACCGAGGCCGAAGCGTCGACCTCGATCGCGCTCGGTGCTGACGTCAGTGACGAAGTCTATTTGGGAACCTTGCTGAAGACGCTTCCGGACGTGATGATGAAGGTCAAGCCGGGTCTGGTGATCTATGTCGCCGGCACCGACCCGGCGGCCGACGACAAACTCGGCAATTGGAACATCTCGGCCGACGGGATGATCCGCCGCGACCGGTTGGTTTTCGAGTTGCTGCGGCGGGCGCGGCGCCGGGTTCCGGTCGCGATCGTGCTCGGCGGTGGCTACGGAACCGGAAGCTGGCGCTACAGCGCGCGCCTGTTTTCGTGGCTGATCAGCGGTAAGGTGGCGAAGACGCCGGATAACGCCGAGATGATCCTGCGCCGCTTCCGCCGTATTCGCTCACAGCTCGAACCGTCCGACCTGACCGCGGAACCGAGTGGTTTCGGGTGGCGCTTGTCAGAGGAAGATCTCGTCGGCATCATGCCCGATGCGCCGCAGCGGACCCGTTTCCTCTCCCACTTCTCGCAACACGGCGTGGAGCTTTTGTTGGAGCAGCTCGGTCTCCTCGACCAACTCAGATTGCGTGGCTTCCAGCATCCGACGGTCGTGGTGGACCTGACGGGCAGCGTAGGAGACACTCTGCGGATCTACTCGGATACGGACCGCCGCGAGCTGCTGGTGGACCTGCGGGTCAACCGAAGCACGAGGTTGGTGAGCGGCTCCGAAGTGTTGGTGATCGAGTGGCTGTTGCTGCAGAATCCGCGCGCCGAATTCGGACCCTACCGGAGGCCGCTCCCCGACCAGAAGAATCCCGGGCTCGGGCTCCTCAAAGAGGTCTTCGGCTGGCTCATCGTGGTGGCCGAGGTGCTCGAGCTCGACGGGATCTACTACGTGCCGTCGAGCTACCACGTGGCGATACAGAGCCGGCGGCAGGTGCGCTTCCTCGAGCCGGAAGACGAGGCAATGATCCAAGCTCTCGAGGAGCTGTTCTCCGGCATGACGCTAGCCGAGGCGAGCAACCTCATCGCTGATGGCAGGGTGGTGGACGCCATAACCTCCAAGGTCCTCGAATGGCAGGGCTATCCCATGGTGCTGCCGGTTTCCGACACCCTCCGCGAGCGTGTCACCGGTGAAGCGTACAAGGCGCGGGTCGCAGAGACGAGGGCGCGGCTCGATCTGGTCATATCGGAACCCGTGGGATAATTCTCAATGGGATAGAAATTTGGCGGAATCTGAATTCAAGCACGCGCTGGTGATCGGCGCCTCGTCGGGGATCGGCGAGGCCCTGGCTCGCCGACTGGCTGCAGAGGGCACACGGGTCGCTCTCGTCGGGCGGCGCGAGCCCGAGTTGCGGCGTTTGATGGGCGAGATCAACTCGGCGGCAGGGGAGGATCGTGCCGCCGCCATCGCCCACGATGTCCGGGCTACCGCCGAGATTCCGGAACTCGTGCAGGGAATCGCGAGGGTCCTCGGCGGACTCGACCTGGTGATCTACGCTGCCGGTGTGATGCCTGCCGTCGCCGAGGACGAGTACAACACAGCCAAGGATCGGCAGATGATCGAGGTCAATCTCGTGGGTGCGGTGGCGTGGCTCAATCCGGTGGCCGAACGGATGGCCAACCTCGGCCGCGGCACCATCGTCGGTATCGGTTCGGTGGCCGGCGACCGTGGACGTTCGGGGAACCCGGTCTACTGCACGTCGAAGGCCGCACTCCATGCCTACCTCGAGGCGCTGCGCAACCGGCTCGCCCGCGCGGGCGTGAAGGTGGTGACCATCAAGCCCGGTTTCATCGACACCGCCATGACCCGCGGCAAGGACGGTCTCTTCTGGGTGATCTCGGCTGACCGCGCTGCCGAGATCATCCTCGACAAGGTACGGCGCGGAACCGTGACGGCGTATGTGCCGGCCCGTTGGCGGATGGTGATGGCCATCATCCGTTCAATCCCGTCGTTCATCTTCTCCAGGTTGGGTATCTGAGGATGTTGCCTGATGACCGTCTGGAGTGGGTCGAGGGTTGGGGTATGGCCACGGGCGGCGCGGGCTACGTGTTCCGACCCCGCGATGCGGGCGGAGTGGCCGAGGCTCTCGAGACCGCGAGGTCCGCGGGCGTCCAGCTCGCCCTGCGCGGTGCCGGGTGCTCCTACGGCGACGCCGCGCTGCGCTCCGAATCGGTCATTCTCGACCTGTCCGAGCTCAGCAGGGTTCTGGAATGGGATCCCGAGTCGGGGATCATCGACATCGAGCCCGGGGTGAGCCTGGGTGCGTTATGGCGATTGGTCATCGCCGACGGGTGGTGGCCGCCGGTGGTGACCGGAACCATGGAGCCGACGATCGGCGGCATGCTGGCGATGAACGCCCATGGCAAGAACAACTGGCGGCGAGGCACCATCGGCGATCATTGTCTGGAGCTCGACGTCGTCCTGGCCGACGGTGAGTCCCGGAGCATCTCGAAAGAGA
>JAOZUP010000367.1 GCA_029938595.1 Thermoanaerobaculales bacterium
AGAGCCGGATGCCGGCGCCGTCGGATGAGGCAGTGGAGGCGTGGCTCGAGCGTCGGCTCGCAGCCTTCCCCGAGATCTCGATCAAACGCCTCCGAGAAGGCCCGATTATCGCCCCCGGATGCCAGGAGGTGGCGTGGTCCGACCGCGTCTTCCCCACCCCGTCGGGCGGGGTCGAGCTTGTGTCCGAGGAAGCCGAAAGGATGTGGGGCGCCGATCCGTTGCCGAAGTACCGGGCGCCCGACGAGACTCCCGGCGTCGGCGAAAAGAGCTCGTACCCGCTCAATATTCTCACCCCCAACACCAAGAACCGCATCCACTCGCAGTTCGGAAACCTGCAGACAATCCGCGAGCTCGACCCGATCATCCGGGTCGAAATGAGCCCCGTCGATGCCGAAGTGCGCGGAATCTCGGATGGTGACCGGGTACGGATTTTCAACGATCGCGGCAGCATCGAGCTCGACGCCCGCCTGGACTACAGTCTTCGACCCGGCTGCGTCTCAATCCACAACGGCTGGTGGATCTCCGAGGGCGGCGGGGTCAACCTGCTGTCAGCCGCGCGCGAGACCGACATGGGGCACGGCGCCGCTTTTCACGACAACGCGGTCGAGGTGGAGGCCGTCGAATGACGCAGGCCCTCTTCATCCTCGATCTCGACCGCTGCACCGGCTGCGCGGCGTGCGTGGTCGCGTGTAATACCGAGAACACGGTGATAAATGGTGTCAGCTGGCGGCGGATCCACACTTTCAACCCCCAGCGGCTGCCGGCGGCGCCGGTCTTCCACCTCTCCCTCGCCTGCAACCACTGCCTCGAGCCGGCCTGCCTGGCAGGCTGCCCCGCGAACGCCTACACGAAGGACGCCCGCACCGGGGCGGTGCTCATCGATGAGAACAGGTGCATGGGCTGCCGCTACTGCTCGTGGGTGTGTCCCTACGAGGCGCCGCAGTTCAATACCGGGACCGGGATCATGGAGAAGTGCACCTTCTGCGACCACCGCCAGGCGGATGATTTGGCTCCCGCCTGCGTTGTCGCTTGCCCGACCGACGCCCTGCGATTCGAACCCGACGGCGAGCCCGCGACAGTAGAGCACGCGGGCTTCCCGGAGATCGGCATCGGCCCGGCGGTGCGGATCGTCGGCGATCGCCGCCGATCGGCGCCGGAAATGACCGCCGCGCCGCCACAGATCACCCACCCCATCCGCTCGAACGCCGTTGGTTGGCAGGGGCTGCGGAGCGAAATGTCGCTGTGGTTCTTCACGTCGGCGGCCGCCGTCCTCGTCGCCTGGTTTGCGGCGGCCACTGCGCTCGGCCGTATTGTTGCCCTCCCGTTCTTTGCCGCGTGCGGGGTCCTCGCCATGGCCGTCAGCGCCCTCCACCTCGGCAAGATCTCCAGGGTATGGCGGGGAGTTCTCAACGTCAGGAACTCGTGGATCAGCCGCGAGGCGGCATTCTTCTCCGCCTTCTTTGGCGCGGCCTGCGCCCTCACGCTCGTCGACGGCGGGCTGCCGGAAGCGGCGTCGTGGGCCGCCGCGGTGCTCGCTTTCGCTGCCCTCTTCAGCATGGACATGGTCTACCGGGTGCTTGGCCAACCCACCGCCACGGTCCCCCACAGCGCCATGGCCACTCTGACGGCTACGTTCTACATCGGCATCCTCCTCGATGCGCCGATGCTGCTCTGGCCCACCGCCGCACTCAAGCTCGTGCTCTATTTGGCACGCCGGGATCATCCTGCACCGCGAGGCTGGATAACCGGCGCCGTTCGGATCGTTATCGGTCTCGTGCTGCCGGTGGCGATTCTGGCCACCGGAACGGCTCCGCCCGGTGTCGCCCTGATCGGCGCCATCATCGGCGAGCTCATCGATCGCGCCGAGTTCTACGCCACCCTGCGTTTCCTGACACCCTCACACCAGATAAACGTGGATCTCAGGGGACAGAACCAGCGGGGCCGGCCGACATTCCTAACTCCTAATTCCTAATTCCTAATTCGTCTATGGTGTACTGCTACCATCTTGCCTGGGAGGTCAGGAAATGGCCATAGAGTTCAGTGAACGGCAGCGCACGACCATCGCCAACGCCATCACCATCCTCTCCGCGGTCGTGATCGTCGTCGCGGTAGGCGCGCTGTTTTGGATCGTCGGCGCCTTCTTCGTCAAGTTCTCGGCCATCTTTCTGCCGGTGGCGGTGGCCGCGGTGGCCGCGATGGTGGTCAAACCCTTCTACGACGCCATCCACACCCGTCTCAAGCTGGGGCGGTTTCCCGCCCTGATTGTGGTCTTCCTGTCCGCGATCATCCCGATCGCGGCCCTCGGGTGGTTCTTTGGTGGCCTCGTTTTCGACCAAGCCAAGGGCCTCATCCAGAGCTGTCCCGGGTGGTGGGCATCGGCGGTTCAGTGGACCAAGGTCCACGCACCACAGATCGAGCACCTGCTGGTTGACACCAAGATCGGCCAGGCCGCCGGTAGTGCGGTCGAGGGTCAGAGCGATGCCTTCGTCAACGTGCTTCAATTCATGGGTCAGCGCGCGGTGTCCGCGGGCGCGGGCGTGATCTCCTGGGTGGGTGCGCTGGTGTGCTGGGCAGTGGCTCCCATCTACTTCGCCTTCTTCCTCATGGCCGACACCTCTCGTATCGAAAACCTCGAACGCTATATCCCCCTCCTCAAATCGGAGACCCGAAAGGACCTCCTGTATCTCTTCAAGGAGTTTCTCAACATCATCGTCGCTTTCTTCCGCGGCCAGCTCATCATCGCCTTCCTGCAGGGTCTGCTCTTCGCCATCGGCTTTACCATCGTCGGTCTCAAATACGGCTTCGTCATCGGCCTCACCCTCGGTTTCCTCAACATCGTTCCCTACCTCGGAAACATCATCGGTCTCGCCACTGCCCTGCCGCTGGCCTTCTTCCAGGAGGGAGGCGGCATCACGCGCGTGCTCGCAGTACTCGTGGTCTTTGCGGTGGTGCAATTGATCGAGGGCTATCTTCTGACGCCGAAGATCATGGGTGACCGAACCGGTCTTCACCCGGTCGTCATCATCCTCGCGATCTTCTTCTGGGGATCGGCACTGAACGGCATCATGGGGATGATCCTCGCCATCCCGCTGACCGCGTTTCTGGTCGTTTTCTGGCGGTTGGTGCGTGAGAAATACATGCCGGAACTGGTCTGACGTTAAAATAGTGTTAACCTATATCTCTATTTAGTTGATTAGAATATAATCCTTGGTGTGAAAACTCTTTTGAGCACTCTCGGCCGAATCGGTGTTCTCACGACGGTCGTTGCGGCCTGCACCGCGGCCACGGTGAGCGCATCGACATTCGGCGTCGTCGCCCACGTGCCGACGGACGCGGTGGCCGACGAGGTTGTCGAGGCGGGAATCGACTGGGTCCGGATCGATTTTCGATGGTCCGTCGTCGAGCCCGAGCGCGACGTGTACGACTGGAACAGATACGACGCCCTCCTCGACCGGCTCGAGGCACGGGGTCTGCGCGTCTACGCGAGCTTCGGGTCAACCCCGGCGTGGGCCACCAGCGGTTCCGAGTTCTCAGGGGTTCCGGACGATCCGGACCAGTGGCAGGAATTCTGCTACCTCGCCGCCTCCCGCTACCGTGAACGGATCGACGCCTGGGGGCTGTGGAACGAGCCCAACCTCGACCGCTTCTGGGAGGGCACGCGTTCCGAGTACATAGAGAAGATTCTCCGGCCCGGCGCCACGGCGATTCGTGCCGGCGACCCTGGAGCCCTCATCGCGGCACCCGATCTCGCGCACCTTTCGAGCGCCAATTGGGACAACTGGCTCGAGGGGGTGATCCAGGACGCCGGTGATGTCATCGACGTCGTGACCCATCACATCTATCCGTCGTACGGAAGAGCGTGGGAGATCACGTACGACCTCGACAAGAAGCCGACCACTCCCTTTGGCTCGCGATCGGTTCGACGAATCCTCGAGGACACCGGCTGGTGGGGCCGACCTTTCTGGCTCACCGAGACCGGGATCGAGAGCGCCGAGCACGGCCAGGGCGACCAATCTAAGTTCTACGAAAACCTGCTCGAGGATTGGTTCGGGCCCAACCCGGAAGCTCGGTGGGTCGACCGCATCTTTTTCTACCACATGAACGACGGGCCCGATCCAACCCAATCGACATTTGGAATCCTCTACGGCCGGCCGGGATTCGCCCGTAAGTCGGCGTTCTACGCCTACCACGATTTCATAACCGACGCGGTTGTCGACAATGCCAAAATCGTCGCCCATTCGACCCCGACCTTCCTCGCTCAAGGCGAGGCCGCCG
>JAOZUP010000045.1 GCA_029938595.1 Thermoanaerobaculales bacterium
CCACGTCTCGCGGTCCTCGCGACGAGGCCCTCCGCGACAGCGCCACGCCGACTGGAGGCTCCGGGAGGAGGATGCATGCTGGGGGACGGCAAATTCGAAATCCGAAATCCGAAATCCGAAATTCCTTGGGATGGATGTGCGGCATTCCTAATTCCTAATTCCTAATTCCTAATCCGATCCCGTGCCCGTCCGCTGCCGCTGTCGCTGTCGCTGATGTTCGGCTGTTCATTTGAGCAGTTTTCTATCTTAAAACAAATGATTTAGGATGTTTTTGCCCGATTGATGAGAGGGGGCTGCGATGGCCAAACGCATCGGTATGATTTACTGCGAGCGAATCCAGGACGCGAGTTGCGTTGGTTGCGCCAAATGCTACAAGGCGGTCAACGAGAACACCTTCGTCTTCGAGGACCAGGGCGACGTTCGCGTGGTCTTCAAGTGTGGCTGCGGTGACTGCCCGGGTCTGGTTGTGCCGAGGGTCGATCTCCAGATGACAGTCCTCGACAGCCTCGACGTGGGTGTTGACGAGATCTACTTCGGCACCTGTGTCAAGAAGGCGACGGGCCTGATGAACTGCCCGATGAACGTCAAGGGCGTGACCCGCGTCCTCGAGGAAAAGTTCGGGGTGCCGGTGCACATGGGGACGCATGACTACTGACCACCCACCCGTCGGGATGCAAGATGCAAGATACAAGATGCAGGGTCCGACCACCGCACTTCACCGGGTGCCGTTCGACATGGAAGATCGTTGACTGAGCGCTCCATCGCACGCTAGACTCCCACTGTCCGCCTGAACCCTACGACGGCCTCCTCCCGCCGGGAGCATCTCGGCGGGCTGGTTGATTGGTGCCGACAAAGATCGAGAAAAAGCTATGGACTGCAAATAATAGAAACAACAGGGCCAAGCAATGAAAAGGATTCTTTCACTGGCAACGCTCGTTCTCTTTCTTCTGGTGTTGATAACTCGTCCGGCACACGCCTATCTCGACCCTGCCAGTGGATCGATGATCCTGCAGGTCGTTGTCGCGGCGGTCGCTGCGGTTCTCATCACGATCAAGGCTTTTTGGCACAAGATTCGCGGCATGTTCGGCAGCAGCCCGACTGAGAAGACCGCAGAATCAGACGACAAGAGTTGACCGCGAGTCCGAGCATTATCGATCGGCTATCGGTACCCTCACTGTGCGCTGCCGTTCCAAGTAGACAGCAGCAAGAACCGCCGGGGAATTCGACGAGGCGTCGGAGCCGGTCGCACCGAGCGAACCACAAGGTTCTGATCACTGCGGCTGGTTTTGTCGGCATGCTGCTCGTGTTCGGCAATTCCGCCGCATGGACCCAAAACGACCCCCTTCAACAGACTCCTATTAAGCCCGCCGCCTCGCCGCCGGGTGAGGCAGCCACGTCCCCGATCATCGTTCGCACACGGACCTACGAGGTCCACTTCACACCGACCGGCGGCGTCCCCGTTCGTTGGGACATCGTCGATCCGGCTGTCATCGGCACGAAGGCGGCCGAATCGAAAACAGAGCAAGCCATCGGGCTCATCGACACCGATAACGCTTCCGGTCGGTCGAACCAACCGTTCGAGATCGATATCCCCTTCGAGGGCCACGTCCTGCCCCGTGATCCGAACGCCGCGGTGTTTCACGCCGATCTTCACGAGGACGGCGACTGGCACGTGGTTCGTTTTCGATCGGCCCCTTCCCCCGGAGGGCTGACGATCACCAAGATCTACCGAATCCCCGAACAGGGTTTCGTGTCGGATTTTGTGATCTCGTTGAAGAATATCGGCCCGGACACCATCAAGATCGGCAGCGACGGACACGGCCTGGGAATCCTTCTGGGCCCGGGGCTCGGCCCCCCGCCGCAGACGGTTCAAGGAGTCGGAGGCGGTCTGTACTCGTTCGTTCGGCCCGTTCTCGGCACGGGCCGGGGAGTCCGGCAACTCGAGCCCGATGAGGGGGAGACCGAGATCGAGGTCTCCGAATCCATTCGCTGGGGAGGGATAAACCGACGATACTTCCTGGCCGCCCTATACCCAAGTCTGAACGCGTCACCTGAAGCCATGTTCTCCTCGGCCAGGTCGTGGTTCCTCCCGGGTTCAGGTGACAACGCCGACGGAACCAGCATAAATGCCCGGTTCTTCCCGCTCGTCGCGCTCCGTGGATCACCCCTGTCCATAGAGCCGGGTGGGGTCCTGGAGCTCGAGTACTCCTTTTTCTTTGGCCCGAAGGACCGGAAGCTCCTGAGGTCCACCTCGACCGGCCTCGACGACATCCTCTTTCCCGGCCTGTGGAACTGGATGCGGTGGCTGTGCTTTGCCATCATGTGGCTGCTCGATCTTCTGCACGCGATCATCCCGAGCTGGGGCCTGACGATCATCGCCCTGGCGGTCGTCATCCGGCTGCTCACCCTGCCCGTGGCCCATTTCGGCATCAGGCATCAAGCGAAGATCGCAGCGCAGCAGGGCAAGTTCAACCTCCGCATCGCGGAGATCAACGAGAAGTACAAGGATGACCCGACGCGGCGCAGTCAGGAATCGTGGAAGGCATACAAGGAGGATGGCGTCGGGCCGGTCTCCACGCTCAAAGGCTGCCTTTGGTTGATCGTTCAGCTCCCGATCTTCGTCGCCCTGTTCAATCTCTTGGGACAATCGTTCGCGCTCCGAGGCGCGAGCTTCCTGTGGATCGACGATCTCGCTGCACCTGACAGGCTCTTCCACCTGGGCGTCGATCTTCCGTTCTTCGGCGAGTACTTCAACATCCTCCCCTTTCTCATGGCTGCGACCCAGGTCTTCGTCTCCAACATATCGGCAAGCTCCCAAGCCGGCACGACCGAGAGTGCCAAACAGAAGCGGTTCATGGTGGTCCTTGCAGTTGTCTTTTTGGTTCTGTTCTACTCATTTCCGGCCGGCCTCGTTCTGTACTGGATGACTTCGAATCTGGCCCAGCTTCTACAACAATGGGCGGTCGGCCGGAGCATTGTGGAGACTGGCGAGGAGGCAACAGAAGACCCGGCGGGTTGACCTGGGCTGATGCCTCTCCGGAAACCGGAGCGATCGGGTACCGTCGGGGTCGCCTGATGTAGAATGTCGGCCGGCCGAAAAACGTCCCCGAAGCCCACCAGCCGAGAGCGGACCCTTCTCGATCGCCTCGAACGAGGGGCCGAGCGGCGGTCGTGGGGAATCGAACAGAAATTGAAACCAACAAGAACAGAGATCGATCCAGCCTCATTTCGCGACCCGAGCGGATTCGTCTTTCGCGGACCCGACGGGTTGGTCTACCGCCAGGTCAACAAGTTGTACGAGTCGAACTACCGTCGGCTCATGGACAGCGGGCTCTATGAGGAGCTCACCGAAGCCGGGCTGATGGTCTCCCACGAGGAGGTGGATTCGCCTGCGGACGATTCCTGTCGGATCCTCCGTCCCCACCAGATGGAGTTCATCTCCTACCCGTACGAGTGGAGCTTCAGCATGTACAAGGATGCGGCCCTGGCCACCCTTGACGTGCAGCGCCGTGCGATGCGGAGGGGGATGACCCTCAAGGACGCCAGCAGCTACAACATACAATTTGACCGCGGCAAACCGGTGTTCATCGATACGTTGTCGTTCGAGGAGTATGTGCCGGGCTCGCCGTGGGTGGCGTACGGGCAGTTCTGTTCTCATTTCTTGGCACCCATCGCCTTGATGTCCTTCACCGATATTCGTCTGCAGCGTCTCATGGAGACCTTTATCGACGGCGTCCCGCTCGACCTCGCCGCCCGTCTCCTACCCCGCAAGGCACGGCTCAGACCCGGTCTCGTCATGCACCTGTTCCTCCACGCCTGGATGCAGAGAAAGTACTCCGACACCTCGGCAGAGGACACAAAACCAGCCAAGAAACCGATGGTCAACGAAACCGGGGTTCGAGCTTTGGCGGACACCCTGAGCTCGCTGGTCAAGAGGTTCAACTGGAAGCCCGCCGGGACCGAGTGGGCGGACTACTACGCGACCAGTTCGTACGATACCGATGCCATCGAGGAGAAGAAGCGAATCGTCGGCGAGTTCATCGAACGCACCTCGCCGGCCACCGTCTGGGACCTCGGGGCGAACACCGGGTTGTTTTCGACGATCGCTGCGCAGAAGGGCGCCAGGACGATTGCCTTCGACATCGACCCGGCGTGCGTCGAGATCTGTTACTCGGACGCCAAACGCCAAGGAGAGAAGAATCTCCTCGCCCTGCGTTCCGACCTGACCAACCCGAGCCCCGGCATTGGCTGGGCTCACAGCGAACGAAAATCGTTCGTGGATCGGGGGCCGGCAGACCTGGTCATGATGCTGGCATTGATTCACCATCTTTCCATTGCGAACAATCTGCCGCTGGTCCAGGTCGCGGAGTTTGCGAAATTGCTGTGCTCGTGGCTCATTATCGAGTGGGTGCCCAAGGACGACCCACAGGTGCGACGGCTGCTGCGAAACCGCGTGGACATCTTCGACGCCTACACCCAGGAATCGTTCGAGGTCGAGTTCGGTCGTTTTTTCACGGTCGCCGACTCTCGTCCCGTCGGTTCCGACGGAAGGGTCCTCTATCTCCTCGAGGGGAAGGGATAGACCGCCAGTCTCACCAGGCCTCGTCGCGATTGTGAGGAGATCAGCCATCGCCGCCCTTGAGCCAGATGCCCTCTACTGCAACGCCCAAATGCCTTTTCTCCCCTTTGAAGGTATCGCTCACCAGTCCCACGGTGAGCTCGTTGGTTGCCGCAATCCGAGAGATGTCGAAATCCTTCGCCCACCTGCCCGGCAAGATGTGTTCATCATAGATCGACTCGTGGTTTACCTCGATCCTCAGCCTTGTGCCGTTCGGCCCGCTCCTCCGAATCTCGACTCGAAGAAGCTTGGGTGGCGATTGCCGCGAGATTGGAATCACCAGCTCGGCAGCTCCGGTTGTCCACCTGGATTTGCTTTTCAGGCCCGAAGAATAAAACCCCGACTCCGCTACCCCCAGGACGCGGCTGACTCCAAACGGAATATTGCCGAGGGCCGGTGATCGGATGTGGAGTTGTGTGCTCTGAAGTTGGATCTCGCCGGCAACTCGATCTACCAGGAAGAGAGCGTAGTCGTTCTCGCCGTCGACAAACGAGGACTCGTCGACAATCGCGGACCACATCAGGGTGTCTTTCTTGTTGAGCTTCATTCTGGTCGTAGTCGTTGCTCGGATCACATTGTTGATCGCCAGAGCGAGGTCGAGTGGCCCGTCGGTGGTTCCCGTCTTGCTCAGGGTTCCTGTTACGTGGGTGGGTATGAAGTCCTCCTCCAAGCTGAGGCTGCCAGACACCAACGGAAGGAAAACCGTGGCCTCCGCCTGGCCGGTGCTGCGGGAAGGGAGTTCGCCGGGGGACCGGCCGATCAGCGACGGGTAAGGGCCGAGCTCAAGGAGCCTGTCAGTCGTTTCGCCGGACCCAAAGACCTCCAGCTTGTACTTCAAGGCCGCGTCACGTGCGGCCTGGTAAGTCTCGGTTGAAGCCCAACCGCTCCAATCCCCTTTAAAGCTGGCTGGGACGCTCTTGCCTTGTCGAGCGTTGCGCTGCTCCGAACTTGACAGTCCGTCCATCGCCCACGGCACCTCGATGTCGAGCATGTCGGCGATGATCGGCAGAATGTCGACCGTCTCGACGTTGTCGAAGCTCACCTGGCCAACCTGCTGGTGCGGTGCCTTGATGATCAGCGGAACCGACAAAATGTCCTGAAAGTTGGCCTCCGAAAACTTGCGACGGGATTCGTTGGCCTGAAAGCTGATTCCGTGGTCAGCCGTGACCACGATCAGAGAGGGGTCGTAGAGATTCGTTTCCCGAAGCCTGGCAACAAGGTGGCCGACGAGGGTGTCGACAAATCCCACCTGCAGCAGAAAGCGCTGATAGTTCTGTGTGACCGTCCACGCATCGTCGGTCCAAACCCCGCCCGTCTTGAGACCTGGCAAGCCACCATCGACACTGTACGTCTTTCCCGACGGCAAATAGAACATGGGAGGGTGAGGAAGCAGAATGTGGAGGAAGTGAAGAGTTGGCGGCTCGTTTTGCTCAATGCCCTCGACGAAGCTCATGAACTGAGTCTTCCTGTCGATGAGACGCCCGGCGCCCCACTCCTGCCCCCAGTTGTCCTTTGGACCGATCTCCGTGGCCTCCGCAAAGCGATCCCAGCCCTGATCGACCGGCGGGAGTGTCCCGGTCATTTCCACGGGGAGGAAAAAATGCGCAGAGACGAGAAAGAGATCGGAAAACAGGAGACGAAGCCGCCCGGCGAGGTCCGTCTCTTGCCCGCGATCCGTAAGACTCTCGGGGCACAACATTGTCAGCGGTTCCCAGGCCTTGATGCGGTGCGAGCTGCCGAAAAGCGAGAAGAGATTGTCCGGGTAGTCGACCGAGGTTGGCCCCCGGGTCCTGTCGGGATAGCGTCCGGTCACGATCGCCGGCACGGCGACGTGGGTGAACGCCGCTACGGTCGACGCGTCGCGGTACCATGTCGCGCCACTCGCAAGGGTCGCGAGATTCGGGTAGCGGAAACGGTCGATCTGCCCATGCGAGTCGAGGAGGGCGGTCAGGGCCAGCTCGTCGAAGACAACGAAAATGATCGGCGTCGTGGACTTTACGCTCGCCGCCCTCCCCGGATCGCGGGGAGCGCCCATCATTAGCCTGGACACGCTGGGGTTTGCCAAAAAGACAAACGCGAAGACTGGGAGTGCCAGCACGAGCCCCATGACAACCCACCGAATGCCGTTGAATCGGTGGTACAGGAATCCGAAAGCAAACCCGATCAATAGCGCAACACCAAGGAGGTGCACGGCCGACAAATCGGTCAGTCGCTTCAATGGTGGCAGGACGATTGCGCCAGCCAGCAGGGAGACCAGCACAATGTGAGTAACGGCCTGCGCCTTCCGTCCGAAAAGACGGGCGACTACCTCGACGATGACGAGAGGCAGCGGCACCAAGAACACCAGAACCACCACGAGGACAAAGATGTCGGACGTTTGAGAGCGATGGGCAACCAGGAAGGTGGGATTTCGCGCGATCAGATCCAAGATCGGCTGAGCGACCGCAAAGGATGACAGGACGAAGAGATGGATGATTGGGACCAGAAACCCACCCACACCAGCGGCGTGGAGCCGGTCATGCTGAAGATGGCCAGTGCTCCGCCTTCTCACCGGCGAATGGTAGCAGCTCCGGACGTTGCAAGAAGCCGACGGGATTGATGAACTGCTCCATGAATGTCGAGGGGGTGACCCACGTCCTCGAGGAGAAGTTCGGGGTACCGGCGCACATGGGGACGCATGACTACTGACGAGGCGTCGAATTCTCAATTTTCAATTGAGCGCCATTGCGATCTGATCCGAAGGGCGGACTGGTGGGAATTGAGAATTGAGAATTGAGAACTGAGAATTTGTATCCATGGCGAGCGTGGGCTTGCATTTCACTGATTTTTCCGTACAATCCGAGGTCCCGGAATGATCCGGGGAAAACAACTCCTTGCTCCGGACCACGTTTCGGGGCCGAAGGCCGAGAGGAGACACATATGCCGTTATACGAGTTGGGGATCATTGTCGATCCCGAAGCCCCGCCCGAGGACGAGACCTCCACCATGGAGCGTCTCGAGGGCATCATCACCGACGCCGGCGGCGAAATGGTGGACAAGGACGCCCGTGGCCGTCGCCAGCTCGCTTACCCGATCAAGAAGAAGAACTACGGCGTCTATCACTTTTGGACGTTCAACGTCGATGGTGAGGCGCTGGAGACGCTCAACTTCGAGATGCGCACCAACGACGTCGTGCTGCGCTCGCTGATCCTCAACATGGACCGCGAGCTCCGTCGCAAGCGCAAGATGGACGTCAAGCTGGCGGCGCGGGCCGAGAAGAAGGCGGCGAAGGCAGCGGCGAAAGCCGAGGCTGCGGCCTCGGCCTCGGCAACCGTCGAGGACTGAGGAGGTTGACATGAGACCACATCACAAGAAGCGTTTTCGCCGTCGCGTCAAGATCTGCCGGTTTACGGTCGAGAAGATCAACTATATCGACTACAAGGACATCGAGCTGCTGCGCGAGTACACCCCGACCAACGGCAAAATCCTGCCGCGGCGGGTGACCGGGACCCGTCCCGCCTTCCAGCACAAGCTGACGAGGGCGATCAAGCGGGCGCGGTTCATGGCGCTGCTGCCCTATACCGGCGCCTAGGGTCTGCGGACATCGATGCCGGTCTTCTGAGGCCGGTGATGTGTTCATGACGATCGAGCAACCCGAGACACCGGAGGCGCAGGGGCCGTTGCCGCGGATCCCGAGGCTGGGTGCTGCGGCGTCCGGCTTGGTGTCATTGCTGCTGGTGGGTGGGTTATTCATCATTCCTTTCTTTGGATTGTTGATTGCACCGTTGAGCGCACTCCCGGTCCTCCACTTCCTATCGAGCGGCGCACCGGGTTATCGCGCGTGGGGTCCAATGGTGGCGCTGCTGTTGGTGGCATCGGGCGCCGGCGCCTCAGGCATTGCCCTCCCACTCCTTTCGGCGTACCTGCTGCTGGTTGTGCTTCCGGCGGCCACGGTTGAGGCTTGGGCGCGGTGGCGGTGGAGCGAGGGTCGGTGGATCGCGGTGGCCACCTTGATTGGAGTGGTTGTCTGCCTAGCAGCGACCGCCATGGCGGCTCGACCGCAGACGCCGATGGAAGCTGTTTCCGGCTGGTTGCGGGCCGCGTCTGAGGATGCCGGCGAGCTCTATGCGGCCTGGGGTTTGGCCGAGGGCGAGGTGGCGCTGGCGCTCGACGCTGCAGAGCGCGTGGCCTCGTGGGTGCTGCCGAGCCTGCCGGTGGCCTATCTCATCGCGGCACTTTTCTGGCTCAGACCGCGTCTGGCGCTGCTTGGGCTGGGTGTCGATGTGGGTGCTTTTGAAGACTACCGCAACGACGAGTGGCTGGCGGCGGTCTTTGCCGCGGCGGGAATCGGCACCTTGATTCTAGGGGGTACAGGGCGGTGGGTCGCCGTCAACCTCCTGATCGCGGTGCTCATCTTGTATTTTGTCCAGGGTTTGGCTATCATTCGGGCCCACCTCGCGCGCTGGTTCGGGCGAGGCTGGCTGGTGCGCTGGGGAGTGGTCCTGCTCAGCCTGCAGGGACCGTTGCCGTTGTTGGTGGCGGCGCTCGGCGTTGCGGACAATTTCCACCCACTCCGGCCAAAGGCCGACGACGACGACGACGGAGGAACGCAATGAAATTGATTCTGAACGACCACATCGAGAACCTCGGCGAGCGAGGTGATTCGGTGGTTGTCAAGGCGGGCTACGCCAACAACTTTCTGCTGCCGAAAAAACTCGCCTACCCCGACACACCGGGCAATCGGCGGCGCTTCGAGCAGGAGCAGACCGGTTGGGAGGAGATGGACCTCGAGCGCCGGGGTGCGGCCGAAAAGTTTGCGGCCGAGCTCGACGGCACAATGCTCGCCTTCGAGCGCCGTGCGGGTGAGAATGACGTGCTCTTCGGTTCGGTGAATGTGGCGGACGTCGCCCGCGAGCTTACCGAAAAGGGCTTTGAGATTGACCGCAAGCGCATCCGCCTCGAGCATGCGATCAAAGAGCTCGGGGCCTTTGAGGTTGTGGTGCACGTTCACCGTGACATCGATGTGACCATTCCCGTCCGGGTTGTTCGACCCGGTGAAGATCCGAATGCCGCCGCGCCCGAGTTCGTGGCCGAAGGAGCTCTCGAAGTTTCCGAGGAGGTCGAGGCTGCGCATGCCATCGAGGAGGACATCGAGACTGCCGCGGTTCACGTTGTTTCTGAGCCCGAGGCCGTGCCTGAGCCCGAGCCTGCCGAGCCCGAGCCCGAGCCCGAGCCCGAGCCTGAGGCCGAGCCTGAGGCCGAGGCCGAAGCAGAGTCAATGGATTCCGACGAGCGTCCGAAGACCGACCCCGTTTCCGAGTAGAAGATGAGCGGCGACGACCCCGCCGCGCCCTCGGACCCGCCGCCGCAAGGCGGGCAGCAAGAAGGCCTTCTCCGACGCTGGGCGAAGATCCTCTATTTCGTGACTCCCTGGGGTTTGAAGCATTGGATTGACCATGTCGGAACCCGCCTTGACGAGGCCGACGACAGGTCCAACCGGATCGAGAGTGCCATCCGCACCCTTCAGGACGAGTTGGCCGAGGTCCGCGACGAACGACTCAAACCGGTGGAGAAACGGGTCGATGCGGTGGAAGGGGCCTTGGGGGCGGTTTCAGACGAGATCGGGCGGCTTCGTGATGAGGTGTTTCCGGCCTCGGTCGCTCGCTCCGACGCGCTGCTCGAGCGCCTTGCCGAGGAGTTGGAGGAGATCGCTTCGCTGGTCGAGAGGTTGTTGCAGGGGGAACCGCTCCCGGTTGCCGGTGCCGGCCCGATCGACGAGGGCCGGCTGTCAGACGCACTGAACGACGTGCAGCCCCTGCTGTTGGAAAGCTTTCGCGGCAGCGACGAGGAGATTCGGCATCGCCTGGACCGCTATCTTCCTGACCTCCAAGTCGCCGAGCCGGTGCTCGACATCGGCTGCGGCCGTGGGGAGTTGCTCCTTCTTCTCCGCGAGGCGGGCGTCGAGGCGACCGGCGTCGAAGGCGACACGGCGCTTGTCCAGGCGGCAACACGCCGGGGTTTGAAGGTCATCCAGGGCGACGTGCTCGAGGTCCTGCGCGCTCAGGAGACCGACTCCCAGGGGGCGGTGACCGCCATTCATCTCTTCGAGCATCTGACCCCGGCCAGTCTGGCGGCGGTGCTGGTCGAGATCAGGCGCGTGCTGCGTCGCGGCGGGCTGCTCATCGCCGAGTGTCCCAACCCACACACCCTGCGAGTCGGCGCCGCATTTTTTTGGCAGGATCCGACCCACTCGAGACCCCTGCTGCCGGAGACCCTGGAGCTCTTCCTCAGGGCGGCCGGACTCACGCCGATGCGCCGCGAGCTGTTTCACCCCTTCCCGGATGATCAACTGCTGGTGGATGACGAAGGCGGTACGCAGGCCCTCACCGACCCCGACATGACGACGCTGGCCGAACGGGTCGACCGACTGCGCTCAAGGCTCGACGAAATTCTCAACGGCCCCCGCGACTATGCGGTGTGGGCGGAGAATCCTGAAACCAACACCCATCCCTCGTCCGCATTGGAGGGGCTGCGGTGATCCCGGGACTGGAAGGCCGCACGGCTGTAGTCGGCGGTTCCTCGTCGGGGCTTGGCTACGCGGTGGCCGAGCTGATGGCCCGCTCCGGCGCGCGGGTGTTGGTGGTCTCGCGGTCGCAGGAGAGGGTGGGCAAGGCGGTCGAGAATATCCGGGCCGCGGGAGGCCGTGAGGTCGAGGGGTGTGCGGCCGATTTCACCGAACCCGACGCACCCAGGGTGGTGGTGGAGGCGGCGCGAGCGGCCTTCGGCCCGCCCGAGATCGTGGTTGCCAACGGTGGCGGGCCGCCGGGCATGTCGGCGACGGCGGCGACCGCGGATGACCTCACGGGCGCCTGCGAACTCCTCCTGCTGCCGGTGCAGCGGCTGGCCGAGCTCACCCTGCCGGTGATGTGCGCGGCGGGGTGGGGCCGGTTTGTCGCTATTACCTCGATTGCGGTGCGGGAGCCGCTGCCGGGACTGGTGTTGTCGAATGCCCTCCGCGCGGCCGTCACCGGCTACCTTAAGAGCGTTTCAGACGAGGTCGCCGCCGATGGGGTGACGGTCAACACCGTGTGCCCGGGATTCACCTCCACTGATCGCCTTGGTGTGCTGGCCGAGAACATCGCGGAGCGAGACGGAAGAACCGCCAAAGAGGTCGTCGCCGGCTGGGCCGCCCAGGCGCCCATCGGCCGCCTCCTGCAACCCGAAGAGGTCGCCGCAGCGGTCGGTTTCCTGTGTTCGGCGGAAGCCTCCGGCATCACGGGTGTAGCGCTACCGGTAGACGGAGGATTCGGAAGAAGTCTGATCTAATCCGACTTTTCAATTCTCGGCTGGAGGCGGGTCGGACCCGCCTCCAGCCGAGAATTGAACCATGGACATTTGATGTGAAAGGGTTCACAATCGCGCGAAGCGGGTGACCACCCGCAAGGAGGTTTCTACATGCCGACACGGGACTTGACGTTAGCGATCGTCGGATCCGGTGGTGACGGCGTCATCACCGTGGGAGACATGATAGCGCAGGCCGGGGCGTCCGAAGGGCTGCATGTGATGAAGGTGGAGGCTTACGGACCGCAGATCCGCGGCGGCGAGTCGTCGTGCACGGTCCGTTTGAGCGGCGATCCCATTTTCGCCCAGGGCGATCTCGTACAGGTTCTGGTGGTCTTCAACTGGGCTGATTTCGCGCGCTTCCGCGGTGAGATTCTGGTCGCCGAGGGTGCCGTCGTCCTCTACGAGGCGACCGACGAAACGCCCCACGAGGAGATCGACCTCGGACCGGTCGAAGAGGTCAACTGGGTTCCGGTACCGTTCATCAAGCTGGCGAAAGAAGCGGCGGGCACGACGCTGGCGAAGAACATCGTTACTCTCGGCATCCTCGGCGAGCTCTTCAACCTGCCCAAGGACGCCATCGAGCGCGCGATCGTGCAGAAGTTTTCGAAAAAGAAAGAGGCGGTGCTCGAGGCCAACCTCAAGGGATTCGCCGCCGGTCTCGAGTACGCTCACGGGATCGAAGATGTGGCCACCGGCAGACGGCTCCAATACACGTCGGGCGAGCCGATGCTGCTCATGTCGGGCAACGAGCTGTCGGCGGTGGCCGCGCTCTACGCCGGGTGCCGTTTCTTTGCCGGTTACCCAATCACCCCGTCGTCCGAGATCCTCCATCTGTTGTCCAAGCTGATGCCCGAGGTCGGCGGCGACGTGGTCCAGACCGAGGACGAGTTGGCGGCGATTGGTGCTGTGATCGGTGGCTCCTTTGCCGGAGTCAAATCGATGACGGCGACCTCCGGCCCGGGACTCGCCCTGATGACCGAGATGCTCGGTCTCGCGTCGATGGCGGAGATTCCGGCGGTGATCATCGACGTCCAGCGTGGCGGGCCCTCCACCGGACTCCCCACCAAGTCGGAGCAGTCGGATCTGTGGCAGGCACTGTGGGGCTCTCACGGCGACTCGCCGAGGGTCGTGCTTGCGCCGGCCGACGTCGAGGATTGCTTCCACGCCACGGTGGCGGCCTTCAATATTGCCGAGGAGGCGCAGATGCCGGTCATCGTGCTCTCCGACCAGTTCATCGCCCAACGCAGAGAAACGTTGTCAATGTTGACCCTCGACCACGAGGTCATCGGCCGCCAGGTGCCGTCGGCCGGCGATCTCCGTGAGTACAAGCGGTACAAAGAGACTAAGTCGGGGGTCTCGCCGATGTCGTGGCCGGGGATGAAGGGCGGAGAGTACCAGACCAACGGCCTCGAGCACGACGAGGACTGTTCGCCGTCCTCGATGTTCTTAGTGCACGAGAAGATGAACGCCAAGCGTTATCGCAAGCTTCGCCTGGTGCGGGACAAGTACAGCTTCTACCGGCGCTACGGCGCCGAAAACGCAGACGTCGGTATCATCTGCTGGGGCTCGGCCAAGGGCCCGGTCAAGGAGGCGGTGCTGGCCGCAAACGGTCGCGGCGAACGGGTGGCGGCCTTCGTACCTCAGCTGCTGTACCCGTTTCCGAATCGTGAGTTCGAGGAGTTCCTCAAGAGCGTGCGCGAGGTGATCGTGATGGAGCTCAGCTACTCGGCCCAGTTCTACAAGTACCTGCAGACCTTCCTCGAACTGCCCGAGGGCCACACCTACGTCTACAAGCGGTCGGGTGGCAAGAACCTGACGGTCAGTGAAGTGGAAGACAAGATTCAAAAAGTGCTGGAGATGGGTGCACTCCGGCGGGAGGTGCTGGTATGAGCGCGTCATCCACCAAGGTCGAGCTGAAGCCCGGCGCCTACAAAACCGATCTCAAACCGGTGTGGTGCCCCGGGTGCGGTGATTTCGGAGTCCTCAATGCCCTCTATCGTTCGATGGCCAAGCTCCAGATCGAGCCGTGGAATACGGTAATCCTGTCGGGCATCGGGTGCTCATCGCGGCTTCCGGGCTATGTCACGACCTACGGCTTCAACGGCGTCCACGGGCGCGCGCTGACGCTGGCGATGGGGGTCAAGGTGGCGCGTCCGGAGCTTACCGTGATAGCCGTTGGCGGCGACGGTGACGGGCTCGCGATTGGCGGCAACCACCTGATTCACGCCTGTCGGCGCAATCTCGACGTGACGTACATCCTGATGCACAACGAGATCTACGGTCTCACGAAGGGCCAGGCGGCGCCGACCACACCGACCGGTGACAAGACCAAGTCCACATACTGGGGCAACCCCGAACCGTCGGTCGATCCCTGCGAGCTTGCGATCTCGACCGGCGCTACCTGGGTCGGCCGGGGCTTTGCGGGCGATATGAAGGTCCTCACCGAGCTCATCACCGCTGCCATGGAGCACCACGGGTTCTCGTTCCTCAACGTGATGTCGCCGTGCGTAACGTGGCGCGGTGACGACGAGTTCAAGAGGCTCAAGGCGATGCTGAAGTACTTGCCGGAGGACCACGATCCCTCGAGGCGCGCCTCGGCGATCGCCTTTACGCGCGAGAAGGACGTCCTTACGACGGGCGTTCTCTACAGCGTCGAGACGCCGTCGATGGTGGACCGTCTCGAGGTGATCAAGGAGGAGGCGAAGGGTGACAAGCCCGCGCCCTCGACCAAAGAGATTCTGAGCACCTTCTACCCCACGTTCTGACAAGCTGTTCCAATCGCTTCCATACGGGCACGGGTCCACTCCGTGCCCGTTTTAGTGCCCGCCCGCCGGCCACGGTCTTTGACCGCGGCCACGGTCGCTCACCGTCGTGCCCTCGGAACGCGAGCGTTCCTCGGTCCCGCCGGTGAGCGCCCTCGCGCGCCTGCGGCGCGCCGGCGG
>JAOZUP010000368.1 GCA_029938595.1 Thermoanaerobaculales bacterium
AAGAAGTCGTTCATCTCGGCGCGGCCGTTGCGCAGGACGTAGCCCACAGGCTGCTGCATGAAGGAGTTGGCGACCAGGATCCAGAACGCGGAGAGGTTGGAGGCGATGGCTACCACCCACATCACCGCAGCGTGCGCCCTCTTTGACAGCTTGTCCCAGCCAAAGATCCAGATTCCGAGAAAGACTGACTCGAGGTAGAAGGTGAGCAGGGCTTCGATGGCCAAGGGGGCGCCGAAGATGTCGCCCATGAAGCGCGAGTACTCCGACCAGTTCATGCCGAACTGGAACTCCTGGACGATGCCGGTGGCGACCCCTATGGCGAAGTTGATGAGGAAGAGCTTGCCCCAGAACTTCGTCATTTTCTTGTAGGTCTCATCCCCCGTGCGCACGTACTGGGTCTCCATGATCGCGACCAGGATCGACAGGCCTAGGGTCAGCGGTACGAAGAAAAAGTGGTAGACCGTGACGATTGCGAACTGCAATCGTGCAAGCAATACGACGTCCATTAGCTGCCTCCTTCCGTCTCCCTAAAATAAGCCGTTCTGCCGGTCAGAATCACTCATCTTTGGGTATATTTGACCGGTTGTTACGGCGATTGCAACTCGAAGCTTGATATCCAACATTGTGCTTAGGGCGGGAGTGTATCAATACTTAACCAGGAATCGATATACTTTCGTGATCGCTCAACCAAGCAACTTTCGGACGGGGCGGTATCACAAAACGCCGTGATTTCCGCCCGGCTCCGGACGACATTGCTACAATATAAGAGAGTTGATGGTCGAAATTCGACCGAGAAAGCGACGTCTATCTTTGGAGGTATGCATGCGAAAGGCTCTTCTGGTTCTTGTTATCTGCATCCTGGCAGCCCCGGCATGGGCCGGCAGCGGCTTCAGCCTTTTCGGCTCCTACTCGCAGCTGAGCGATGACGCGGAGTCCTTTGGTGTTGGCGCACGCGTGACGTTCGGTAGCCATAACTGGGTCGGTGACCTCAGCGGGACGTGGTTTCCGGCCGTAGACAATGTCGACACCATCGGGGGGCACACCGACAAGATCCAGGTGATCCCGTGGGATTTTGGCGCCCGCTATCTCTTCGACACCTCGGGCTCGTTCAGACCCTATGTCGGCGGCGGCGGAACCTTCTTTTATAACCATCTCAACGATGGCAAGCTCGACAACACTTTTGGGTTGTACGGTCTGCTGGGTTTCAACCTTGGGCACCACAAGACGAAGTTCTTCGCCGAAGCCATCTACCGCTACGCCGAGGCGGACGCGACGTACTCACACCCAGGCAACCCTCTCAAGGGCAAGATGGATATCGGCGGTTTCGGTATCAACGTGGGCGTGATGTGGACTAACTGAAAAGCTGTTAGCGATTAGCTATTAGCTGTTAGCACCGAATCGTGCCCCCTCGCTTCGTGTCACGAGGTTTCCCGGGGGAGATGTCTCATTCCTGGATGTTATGAGCCAACTGCTAATTGCTAACAGCTAATAGCTGACCACCCCATCAAAAACAACGATTCCGGCCGAAGTAAGAGATATTTTTGCTGGGAGGCAATCACTCTTCTTCTACCACCACCGCCGTGCCGTAGGCGAGCAGCTCGGCCGCCCCCTGCATCAGCATCGAGGTCATGAAGTGAGTGCAGATGACCGCATTGGCGCCCAGCTCCTCGGCCTCCTCGACCATGCGGTCGAGGGCCTGCTCGCGCGCCTCGGCCATCATCTTGGTGTACTCGGAGATCTCGCCTCCGACGATGTTTCGCATCACAGCCAAGACATCCTTGCCGAGATGCCGGGCGCGGATGGTGTTGCCGCGCACCAGGCCGAGAGTGCGCACGACCCGCTTGCCGACGATGCGGTTGTCCGAGACGACGATCATTTTTCAACCTCCCTGTAGGGATCGGTCCTTGCCGTCTTGATGCGGTCCAGGAGCACCGAAACGAAGAGCAGCGCCAGGGCGGTGAGACCGCCGACTACAAGAAGGCGCTCGATTGGACTGGCGGGCATTGTAAAGAACTCCCAGAGGGCGTACACCCCAACCACCACAGCCCACACGGCGATCAGGATCCAGCCGGCGCCCCGCGCCACGAGGCTGGCGCCGCCCCGGGGTCGTTCGTCCCACTGGGTGTCGTCGGGCTTGGAAAACTCGGTGGACATCGCGGCCTCCCTGATGGACCGCAGATCCTCGATCAGCGTACGGCATTGCACGCAGTCCTCGAGGTGAATGCGGACCTTCTGCTCGGCGGCCTGCGTGAGCTCGCCGTCGAGGTATCCGGAGATCAGGCTCTCGTCGAAGGCTGTGGGGCAGTGGTTAGCCATTTCCGACCTCCCCCGTTGTGTTCCGGCGCCGGTGGACCATCTCGCGCAGGAGGCGGCGCGCCCGGTGCAACCTGGACATGACGGTTCCTCTCGGGATCTTCAGTGTTTGCGCGATCTCGGCGTAGGCCAGATCCTGGTACTCCCGCAGGACCAGAACCTCTCGGAAGCGAGGAGGTAATTCCTGAACGCATCTCCAGACCAGCGCCTGGAGCTCGTGCCGTGCGGACAACATTTCGGGGTCCGGTCGGGGATCCCTCGGCTCGAAGCGGAGCACGCCGTCGGCCGGTTCCAGCGACTCCGTGCGCCGCACCCGCCACCGGCGAGCCCGGTCGCGAACCAGGTTGCGGACGATCCGCAGCAGCCATGGCCGCACTGGTCGCGATGCATCGAAGCGGCCGAGAGAGCGAAAGAACCGCACCATGGCGTCCTGAGCCACGTCGAGAGCATCGTCGGGATGGCCGGTGAGCTGGAGAGCGAAGACGTAAGCCTGCTGGCGACAGCTCCTCGCGAGCTCGTCGAGCGCAGCCTCCTCGCCCTGCTGGGCAAGGATAACGGTCGCTGCCTCGCGTAGGGGCGAGATGGCGACTGGCGCCGGGGCGGACCGTTGCTCGGTCATGGCAATGCTCACGTCCTCTGATACGTAGCTGACGAGGCGGTATTCCCCGATTTCTCGAGAATCTCCACGATGATCCGGCAGCCCTCGCCGTCGACCCCATCGAAATGGCCCTCGCGATGGGAGTCGATGTCGAGAACGCCTATCGGGTGGCCTTCGGTGTCGTGGATCGGAACCACTACCTCCGACCGGGACCGGTCGTCGCAGGGGATGTGGCCCGGAAAGGAATGGACGTCGTCCACGATCTGGGTTGCATCCTGATCGATGGCGGCCCAGCAGACGCCAACGTGCCTTTCGAGGACCAGGCAGGCGACCGGGCCCTGGTACGCATCGACCACCAGTTCCCCGTCCTTGAGCAAATAAAATCCGGTCCAGGAGACCCCCGGCACCTTGTGGTGGAGAAGGGCGGCGGCGGTCGCGCGGTGGGCCGCCGGATCACCGGTCTTGGCAATCAACTCGCCGAGCTGCTCGGCAATTCGCCGGTAGCGACCTAATCGGCCGTCATCATTCATTCAAGCCTCCAGACCTCTGAGCGGGCCGAATTAGGAATTAGGAATGAGGAATTAGGAATTTCCATCCGCCCCCCCGTTCCCGATGTGGTCATGTGGGTGGGCGCCATTCCTAATTCCTAATTCCTAATTCCTAATTTTCTTGCCTACATCTCCACCGGCACTGGAATCCCCAGCAGCTCCTCAAGCAGCACCTTCATCTCGGTGTCGAAGAGCGTGAAGACCGCCCGGCGGAGTCTTCTCTTTTCGGTGTTCTCCTCGGGTACGACTGGGTGAGCGTGATACAGACGGTGAAAGAGCTGCGCGATCTCGTGCACGTGTTGGGCGAGGAGCGAGAACTCGAGGTTGGCGACCGCCTGCGCGACAACCTCCCGCCGACGGGCGCACTGCAGCACCAGTTCCCAGAGATCGTCGTCGATCTCGACGCCGGTTAGCTTTTCGATCTCGTCGTCCAAGAGGCGGCCCTCACCGCGCCGCTCCTTGAGCTTGGTGAAGATCTTTTTCGCCCGCACCGCCGAGTACTGCAGGTAGGGTCCGGTGTCGCCTTCGAAGGCGAGGGCCTCGTCGAAGTCGAAGGCGAGGACCCGATTGCGGGACTGTCGGGCCATGAGGTAACGCAGAGCACCGACCGCGATCGCCCGCGCCCTGTCGGCAACGTCGGCGGGGGCACCTGCACCCTCGAACCGGTCCACGATCGAGTCCTCGGCAGCGTCAATAAGCACGTCGAGGAACTCGTCCGCCTTGACTCCTATGCCGCGGCGGCCGGACATCTCGATGTAGGACTTCGCCATCTCCTCGTCGGTGA
>JAOZUP010000369.1 GCA_029938595.1 Thermoanaerobaculales bacterium
CGAGCACGCCCCACAACGACACGGGGCTGTCCTCCGCGTGGTGACCCACCCGAATCCGCGACACCTCGGGCGACCCCACCGCGATCTCGTTCGGCCGGTAAAAATCCTCAATCCCCCGAATGCGTATCCACACCCGCGGCGGATCGTCGAGCGCCGAAACGCGGAGGCGAGCCTCCGAGAGGCCGCCGTTCCCCCGGATGTCTACAACCGTCGCGTCACCGACACGCGCCACGGCCACGTCGACGATCCTGGTCGCCGGCCCGGTGGTAGAAGGGGGAATCGCCGGTGCAGCCTGCACCGGTTCCGAGACCTCCTGGGGTTTGATTGACGTCCGCTCTCCGGGCTCCTCAGCAACTGCGGTCGGACGCGGCGTCGGAGCAGCCTGCTCGGAGGCCGCGAAGGTCTCGGGAACCTGCGAAGACGCCGGCCTCATGACCAACCACCACACCCCTATCGAGACGGCCACCAGCACGGCCGCCGCCAGCGGCCACAGTCGAAGACCCGTCGAGGGTTTGTCATGGTCGCGCGGGGTCATGGTCAGGTCGGACGAGCTCTCATCCGGCGACCGCACCGGCGTAAAATCCGGCTCGCCGTCGTCATCGATGAGACTAATTTCGAAATCCTGTCCGGTAGATTCCTGGGGTTCGACGCTCGGGATCTCGGCCTCCTCGTCCTCGGAAAGGTTCTCGAGTGACAGGTCGATGTCTTGTTCGTCGGCCACATTCGACAACCACACCGGCAGGACCTCGCACGACGGTTTCGGGGAGGAAGAGGGGCCCTCGTCGTGACGACTCGGCTCCTGCGTGACCGGTCCGGACGGCAGTGGCGTACCTCCGCCAAGCGCGTCGGTCGGAATCTCACCAGCGCCGCCGGTGTCCAGCCCGATGTCGAACGGGTTCCGACCGATCGCGATGTGAAAGTCCACGAGCTCGCCGATGACCTCGCGGCTCTGGCGCTCAACCTCTTCGAACCACACGACCATTCCGGGCTCGTGCTCCGGATCCTTTTCCGGGGTGCGGATCGACGCGACCACGCCCGTCCCCTGGGCAAGCACGAAGCCCTCAGGCATCACGAAGCGGAATCTCACCGCCGTGCCGCGTGCGTAGGGCCTCTCGGTCTTGATAAAGAGCCCCCCATGGTTGAGGTATGGGGCCATCTCCTCGCGGAATTCGCGCAGGGTGGTGAACTCCAGATCGACGGTGACGCGATGGTCCTCCGAGTCTGCCGCACGATCGGGCCCGTTGTTTTCTCGCTCGGAGGTCATCCCTTTCCCTCCCGATGGCGTGTTCGATTCAACCACACCATAGCAAACCGGGACGGGGGGATTCTACTTCTCGCTGTCGTCCGCGATGGTATCGTTGCCCTTCCAATGCCGATTTTGGATTTGATCCTCGTTTTTACAGTGTTCAGCACTGTTTCGGCCCTACCCTCCGATGACACCGTTCGGTGTGTGACCCTGTATCACGGGCACGTCACTCTCGAGTTACCAGCCGATTGGAAGGAGATACCCGAAGAAGACCTCGAGTCGTTCGGCCTGCAGTTGGCTGAGGCCTCTGGCGGCCGGGTAGCCGAGGTCTATCAGCACGGGTTCTTTCTGGACAGCCGGAACGTGATTTCCCCCCTCCCCCTGATCCTGGTCCAGATCCGCGAGAGCGGTCGCCTTCCCTTCGGGCAATTTTTGCACCTCCCCCCTCTCGAGGAGCTGCAAAGGTCGGGGAGTCGCCACATCATCGATCGTATGGGCCCTGTCTTGAGCGAACTCGACTTAGAAAAGGCGGGGTACGACAAGAGGAACCACACCCTGCACCTCGCCAACAAGCTTGTGCTCAAGACCGAGGGGAAGGTGTTGGTGAGGTCAGTGTCGTTCCTCACGGAGCGGGGCCTCTTCACTCTCCATTGCTACGCCCAGGCCCCGCAAGCCACTGTCGTAGCACCGATCTTCGATCGGATCATCGACAGCGTCCGCTTCGACGACGAGCTACGTTATCAACCGCGGTGGGTCGACCGCTGGCCACCGAAACCAAGCACCATCGCATACGGTGCCGCAGCACTCATTGCGATGGCTCTCCTCCTCTACCAGGTTCGCCGCCGGCGTCGCCGATCGTGACAATCTCTATCGACATCGAGCGACAGAGAATCTGTGCGGCTGTCGGCGATCTCCTCGGCGAGCCCGCCCAGCGTTCGATCGGCCTCACCGGGACTGGGCTCTCCCGCCTCTGGATCGGCGCCGAGCTCCACCGGCGCATTCAGACAGACCTGGAGGCCTCCGAGCCAGGTTTTCGAAGCGAAGTCCACACCGAGATGGAGTTGGAGATTGACGGTTGGACGGTGGAGATCACGGGCCGTGCCGATGGTGTGGTCTTTCAAGACGGACGGGCCGTCCGGGTCGACGAGATCAAGACCCTGCACTTCGCCGTCGACCTTCACAATCTGTACGCACAGGAACGATTTGATCGCTATCGCCGCCAGGCAGCCCTCTACGCCCTTATGTTGTCGGAGGAGGATCACCCCGCCGCGGCGCGTCTCATCCTCGTCGATATTGTCTCTCATGAAGAGCGGGACGAGGTGGTTGTGTGGGATCGCGAGGCGGTTCTCGCGTGGCTGCGCCAACAGATCCACCGACGGGTTGCCCACGAACGCCGCCGCCTGGCGCGCCTCGAGGAGCTACGCGGGGCGGCGGAGTCCATCCCCTTTCCCCACCCCGAGCCGCGTCCCGTTCAAGGCGAGATCGGCGCCATGGTTGCCGAGACTCTGGCCGACAGCCGCCACCTCCTGCTGCGCGCTCCCACAGGGTGCGGTAAGACCGCGGCGGTTCTCCACCCCGCGGTGCAGGCCGCCCTCGGAAGGGGCCAGCGGGTCTTCTTCCTGACCGCCAAGACCCTCCAGCAGCGGATCGCGGTGGAAACCGCCAACGCCATGCAGGACGGCCTGTTCCGAAGCCTCCAGCTGCGCGCCAAATCCAAGATGTGCGCGAATACGGAGATCGTGTGCCACGAGGAGTTCTGCCCCTACGCACGGGATTAC
Source organism: Thermoanaerobaculales bacterium (assembly GCA_029938595.1). Lineage (GTDB taxonomy): Bacteria > Acidobacteriota > Thermoanaerobaculia > Thermoanaerobaculales > Sulfomarinibacteraceae > Sulfomarinibacter. The sequence goes on from JAOZUP010000369.1 coordinate 3,025, forward strand.
GGCCTCAAGCTGGTGCAGACCAGCCTGTTGGAGAATCTGCTCGACAGTCACGAGCACCAGGACCCGGATCACATCTTCGCGGCTGCAAAGGAGCACACCGTCTGCCCCTTCGAGGTCAGTCTCGACCTCCTGCCGGAGGTGAACCTGGTGGTCTGCGACTACAACTACGTCTTCGACCCCACGATCGGCCTCCGCGCTCTCCTCCACGGAGACGCCCTCCGCGATGCCGTGCTCATCATCGACGAGGCGCACAATCTCGTCGACCGCAGCCGCGAGTACTACTCGCCCGAGATCGGCACTTCGAGCCTCGAGCGCGCACGTCAATTCCTGGAGACGCGGTCGAACCCGGTTTTCGACGAGCTCGCGGGCCTGGTGGCCGATCTGGAACGGGAGGTCCGCGATCGGGTTGCCGACAGCCTCGGTGACGAGGGCCCCGACGAGGGGCCGGCTGATCTCGACCCTGACGCGATCTCCGACCTTCGGATCGCCTTTGACGGTGCCATGCTGAGCTACTTCCTCTACAAACGCGAGCATGAGATGTGGCTGGCCAACGACCCTGTTCTCGATGTCTTCTTCACGCTCACCAGGTTTCACCGGGTTCTGGCACTCGGCGGTGACGAGTTCGTGCACATCGCCTCCCGGAACGACGGCAGCGGCCCGAAGCTCCGGATCTTCTGTCGCGACGCGTCGCGTTTCGTCGGCGAAGTGTTGGATGGCAGCGCATCAGCCATCGCCATGTCCGCCACCCTCGAACCATTCGACTTCTATCGCGATCTTCTCGGCTTCGACGCCCATCGCACCGAAGAGCTGTACGTGCCGTCGCCGTTTCCGGAGGAGAACCGTCTGGTGCTCGCCATCGGTGACGTCGACACAACCTACCGACACCGGGCTGCAAATTACGATCGCATCGCGAACTGGATCGCGCGTCTTGCCCACCCGAAGGGCAACGTGCTGACCCTCTTCCCCAGCTACGTCTTCCTCGAAGCGGTGCACGACCGCCTTCCCCCAGTACCGCACACGGTCATCGCCCAACGTCCCGGGGTCTCAGACAGAGAGCAGCGCGAGGTCCTCGACCTGCTCGGCAACGGTGATCCCCATGTCCTGATGGCGGTGCTTGGCGGAATTTTCGCCGAGGGCGTGGATTATCCGGGGGAGATGCTGTCCCAGGTCATCGTCGTGTCCCCGGGCCTGCCCCAGTACAA
>JAOZUP010000046.1 GCA_029938595.1 Thermoanaerobaculales bacterium
CGCCGAACAAGGTTGAACTGCTGGAAGATCATCGCCACCCGCCGCCGCAACTGCCGCAGCTTGCCACCAGACAGCGCCGTGATCTCCGTGCCGAAGATCCACACCCTGCCCTCGGTGGGGTCGATGAGCCGGTTGATGCACCGCAGAAGGGTCGACTTGCCCGAACCCGAAAGACCCAGGATCGCCAAGAACTCGCCTTCCCGAACCTCCAGGTTGACGTCTTCGAGCGCCCGTACCCCACCCGGGTAGACCATTCCGAGGCCCTCGAGACGAACCGCGGGAACGGCGGCCGGATTCGGAACCGTACTCACGAGCCGTTCCCCTGCTTCCCACGCCGGCGTTCCAGCTTCTCCTCCGCCGCCTCGAGCAATCGCGAGGCGCTGACCCCCGCATCGGTCAGCGCCGTCCGGAATTCGTCGAAGTCGGCGTCGGTGCACTTTTCGGCGGCAACCCCGGCCACCAGATCGTAGTAAGCGCTGCGCCCGTCAGGGGTCTCGAGGAAGCGCTGCATCGACCTTTCGAACCGTTCCCACACTGATTTGGAGAAGCCGCGCCGCACGCAGCAGACGTCGTTGGGAATTGGATCGGTGAGGGCGATGATTCGCACTTCGTCCAGGAGCTTGGCCCGCTCCTCATCGGTCGCCATATTCTTGAGGAGTAGAAAACGGGCGTCACCAACCAGGGTGCCATCCTGCCTGTTGGCCGCCGACGGCGGCGAGTAGAAGGTCGCGCCGCCGGCCACCTTGCCATCGCGAACCGCCTGCACCACGTTTGGGTGACCGCCGGCGAAAAAGGTGTGACCGAGAGTCACATCGGCGCGGTTGAGCAGGGCGCGGGCGAAAATGTGGCCTGAGGTCGAGGTTTCATCGGAAAAGGCAAAGCTCCGCCCGTTGAGATCTTCGAGCCGGTTCACGCCGGAGTCCGACCGGGCGAGGACGCAGCCGTAGTAGACGTTCGACAGCTCAGGCTTCGGCTGCGGACTGGTGTGGACGATGCGCGTCTCGCGCAAGGTCCCGGGGCGGCGGTACTCCATTGCCTTGCGCCCGTCTCCCACCAGATCGCGCGGCGCCGAGTAGACCTGCCGGCTCGCCGCGGCCTCCACATCCCGATTCTCCACGAGGCGGGACACGGCCTCGATATCGCTCGCCACCGAGACCTCGATCCACCCCGGCGCACGCTCGTCGAGGAGCTGTACGAGCTCCGCCCGGAGAGGGCCGGCGAGGTCGGCGGGGAACGCCACCCGCCGGCCGGCGAGGTCCTCCGGCCGATCAGGCTCTCCCGGGCCCAACCTGGTAACCAGGATCGAGAACCGGTCCACCGAACGCACCACCTGCAACCGGGCCTCGGCGCCGAAGCGGGCATTGGCAAGCACGTAGGCGAAGGCGGGGATCCACGCCACATCGGCCTGGCCCGCGCCCAGAGCCTGGATCACAGCGGCGTAGCTGGTCGGCACCTGGGAGCGGAGGGTGAGTCCACTGTCGGCGCGGATGAAGCGAGCCAGCTCATCGCCGCGCCGAACCAGGGTGCCCTGCTCGACCGACGGCACAAAGAGCATCTGCACCGGCCGCTCCCCGCTCCTCTCGAGCCGCGAACGCCGGTTCAGACCCCAGACGAAGGCGATCAAGAGCAGGACGATCACCAGCCAGCCAAGGCGAGGCATCCACGGGTTCTGCTGTCGATCCATCATCGCAAGACGGCGGTCAGCGTAACACAGCGCACGGCAATGCTACGCTCGCTCAACGGCCTCGGCGGATACCGAGAATACACTGGGCCCGCCCCACCGTATTGCACCTGGAAGGAGCTCCCATGATGATTCGGTTTGCACCCGCCTCCGTCCTCGCCCTGGTCCTTGCCCTCCCCGCCGCCGCCCTCGAGGCGCCGCTGCCCCGGCATCCGGCGCCGTCCCCCGATGGGTCGCGCATCGCCTTTTCCTGGCAGGGAGATCTATGGCTTGTGGCGGCCTCGGGTGGTGAGGCCAAGAGGCTGACCGCCCACCCTGCAAATGAGCGCTTCCCGGTGTGGTCGGGAGACGGCCGCCTGATCGCCTTCGCTTCGAACCGGCACGGGAACGACGACGTTTTCGTGATGCCTGCCGACGCCAGCGCCGCACCGGTGCGGCTCACCTATGCCTCGACTGGCTCAACCGGCGATATCCCCGACGATTTCACACCGGACGGCACGGCCGTCCTCTTCACCTCCAATCGGGCCGAAGGCGTCAAATGGGGTTCCCAGCTGTGGACCGTGCCGCTTGCAGGAGGCACACCGGCCATCGCCCAGGATGCTTTCGGGCAGGCCGCGTCCTACTCCCCCGACGGCGGGTCGCTGGTCTTCGTACGCGGCCAGACCAAGTGGACGCGCCGCGGCTACCACGGCTCGGCAAGCCGGGACCTCTGGCTGCGCACCGCCGGAGGCGAGTACCTCAGGCTCACCGACTTCGACGGCGACGATGACCGTCCAACCTGGCTCGACGGCGGCACCGTCGCCTTCCTTTCGTCGCGGGACGGGCGCAAGAATGTCTATCGGCTGGACATCGACTCGAAAGCCGCGACCCAGCTCACCTTCCACGACGGCTCAGCCGTGCGCTTTCCAAGGGCGGCCGCCGACGGCAGCGTGATTGCGTACGAGTTCGAGGACTCGGTGTGGACAGTTTCGGCGAGCGGCGGCGAACCATCGCGCCTCCACATCGAGGTGCCGCTGGACTTCGTCAGGAACCCGATCGAGCGCAAGACCTCGAGCGACGGCGCCGACGAGTTGGCGATCAGTCCCGACGGCACTGCGGCAGCCTTCATCATCGCTGGCGATGTCTTCGTCACCGGCATCACGTCGAAGGACGATCAGAAGATCGCCAAGGCACCGACGGCTCGGCTCACCTCGACGCCGGAGAGGGAGAGGGGCCTGAGCTGGTCGCCCGACGGCAAGACCCTCGTGTTCTCCTCGGCCCGGAACGGGAATGATGATCTCTACCTCGCCCAGCCTGCCTCCGAAGACACGCCGTGGCCCGAAGCATTTGACTTCACGCTCACCCGTCTCACCAGCTCTCCGACCGAGGAGCGCGGTGCCAAATTTTCGCCGGACGGCGAGCGCCTTGCATTCATCCGTGGCAATGGAAAGCTAACCGTGATGCCGATGACCGGCGGCGAGGGAACTGTGCTTCTCGACCACTGGGCGGCGCCCAACTTCGACTGGTCGCCCGACGGCCGGTGGATCACCTACTCAGCACCGGACGAGCACTTCAATTCCGAGGTGTGGATCGTCTCCTCGAACGGCGGTACTCCGTACAACGTGAGCCGCCACCCCGACGACGACGTCGGCCCGCGTTGGTCGCCCGACGGACGCCGGTTGGTGTGGACCGCCAAGCGCGTGGATGACTCCTTCGACGTGTGGGGAGTGTGGCTCACCCGCACAGACGACGAGCGGACGCCCGCGCAGTGGCTCAAGCTGTGGAACGGCAAGGACGAAGCGAAGAAAGGCGATGACGAGGAAAAGGACGAGGCAGAATCCGACGAGGAATCTCCACCCGACCTGCCCGACGTGAGCATCGAATTCGACCGGCTCTGGGAGCGGGTCGCGCCGATCACCGACCTCAAGGGCGACGAGGGCGCCGCCCGGGTCAGTCCGGACGGCAAGACCATTATCTTCACGGCCCGGCATGAGGGTGAGGACGACCTCTACAGCGTGCGCTGGGACGGCGAGGAGCTGACGCGACTCACCAAGGACGGCGCCGAGCCCGAACAGTACCGGTTCGGTCCGAAGGGGAAGACCATCTTCTATCTCGACGGGAAGGGCCACATCAAGAGGGTCAAGCTCGACGCCAAGGCCGGCGATCCGGTGCCATTCAAGGCTCGTTACGAAGTCGATCTCAAACGCCGTCGGGAGGCGGTTTTCGACGAGGCATGGCGAGCACTCAATGAGAACTTCTACGATCCTGACTTCCACGGTGTCGACTGGCCGGCGGCGCGTGAGAAGTACCGGCCGTGGGCCATCGAGGCCTCGACCCAGGAAGACTTCGCCGACGTCGTCAATTTGATGCTCGGAGAGCTCAACGCCTCGCACATGGGCTACTACCCGCCGGGCACCCGCGGGCGGGCGCGCGGGACGGGCGACGGCACCGGATGGATCGGGGTTACATTTGACCCGGCCGCGGGCGGCCCGGGAATCCTCATCGACCAGGTTCTCCCGGACTCTCCGGCGTCGCGCAGCGATGCCGCCATCCTCCCGGGCGAGCACCTGCTCGAGGTCAACGGCGTCGAGATCCGTGACGGCACCAACGTGTTCGGTCTCTTCGTCGACACCGAGGGACAGCGGACGCCCCTCAAAGTACAGGCCACCGACGGCGCCGTGCGTACGATCGTCGTCGAACCCGTGAACTACTACGCCCAGCGCCAGCTGCGGTACGAGGAGTGGGTGCGGGAACGGCGCCTGCTCGTCGACGAGTGGTCGCAGGAGCGCCTCGGCTACATCCACATTCAGGGCATGAACATCCCATCCTTCGAGGAGTTCGAGCGCGGGCTCTTCGCCGCCGCAGACGGCAAGGAAGGCCTGGTGATCGATGTCCGCTCCAACGGCGGCGGCTGGACCACCGACTACCTGATGGCGGTGCTGATGGTGAAGCGCCACGCCTACACCATCCCTCGCGACTCCGACCCCACAATCCGCGCCTATCCGCAGAGCCGGCTGCCACTGTCGGCGTGGACCCGCCCCGCCGTCGCCGTCTGCAACCAGGACTCCTACTCGAACGCGGAGATTTTCTCGCACGCCTTCAAATCATTGCAACGGGGAACCCTGGTCGGTGCACCAACCTTCGGCGCCGTGATCTCCACCGGCGGCATGCGGACGCTCGACGGCGCCCTGGTGCGCCTGCCCTTCCGCGGGTGGTATGTGGCGCCCACAGGGATGAACATGGAGAACAACCCCGCGATGCCCGATGTGGTTGTGTGGCAATCCCCCGCGGTGGATCGCTCGAAGACCGAGGACACCCAGCTCCGCAAGGCGGTCGACGTGTTGCTCGCTGACCTCAAAGCCGACCCGCGAACCGGAGCGTGGTGATTCCGTAAAGTCACCATGATCATTGCCGAAAACCGGCTCGGGACATCGATGCTCGTAGCTTGGATGGCGGTGGCGTCGTCCACCGCCGCACAGGAGACCCCGACCCCGTTCGGGACTGTGGTCGAGGTCAAGCGGATCCTCACCGAGGTCCGGGTAGTGAACGACTCGGGCCTACCGATCGCGGGTCTCGGGCCCGAGGACTTTCGGGTCAAGATCGGCGGAAGGCGCGTGAAGGTGGAGTCGGTGTCGTGGATCCCGACCACCACCGAGGCCGCGGAAATGATCGCGCCCCCTCGGGATGGTGTCATGCCTTCCGGCGCAATCCTCGCCGAACCCGAACCACGCCTGATCGTCGTTCTCTTCCAGACTGACATCAATCTCTACCGGATCAAGGGCCTCGTCCGGATGGCCCCCCAGGCCGCCGATTTTGTCCGCAACCTGGCGCCGACCGACCGGGTCGCGTTTTTGACTTTCGAGAGCCACCTCGAACTGCGCTCCGATTTTACCGTCGACCACGAGGCGCTGGCAGAGATGATCACGACGACTGAGATCCTCGGCGGCACGATCGACCCCCCGAGGCCGTCCCCACCTCTTTTGGGCGAGTACTTCAACGCCGACCAGGCCCGCAGGGCGGCGACCTTGACCCGCGCCCTCGAAGTCGTCGCGCAGTCACTGATCCCGATTCCCGGCCCCAAGACCCTTGTTCTCTTCGGTTGGGGTCTCGGGCGATATAATCCCGGCCATCCCATCACGACGGGTGGCAGGTACAACTCCGCGGTTGCGGCGTTGGCCGCGGCGCGGACATCGGTCTTTTCTCTCGACATCACGACGGCCGACTATCACACCCTCGAGATCGGTCTCAGAAAGGTCAGCCACGACACCGGCGGCATCTACTTCAAGACCCACCTCTTCCCCGATGGCGCGATGAACAAGCTGGTGAGGGTGATCTCCAGCTATTACGAGCTCGCCATCGTGCCGCCGCCGAAGTTGAAATACCCCTACCGGATCGACGTCACGGTGAAACGCCCCGGCGCCAGGGTCTACGTCCGCCAGAACCACGCCACCGGACGAAGATGAAAAACCGGCGTTATGAGGGCGGAGCTGGACGGTACGGGCGTCTCGCCTGCACTTGTATCGTGGCTATCTTCGTGATGTTGGCCGCCGGGTTCCAGACCGCTTCAAGCGCCCTGGCGCAGGAGGCGGAGGGGGAGCAGACCCCTTTCGGCGCGGCAGTAGAGGTCAGGCGGATTCTCACCGAGGTGCGGGTTGTCCACTATGACGGCTCGCCGGTTCTCGGTCTCGGGCCCGGTGACTTCAGGGTCAAGGTCGGCGGCAAACGCGCCGAGGTGCGGTCCGTGCTGTGGATCCCATCCACCGCGGAGGCTGCGAAGGATGCGGCCGGAGAGGCTACCGACCACCCGTCTTCCCCCCACCACCCTGTCGAACCGGAGGGGCGGTTGATCGTGGTACTTTTCCAGATCGACCCCAAATTTCACATCTCGCGGACCATCGGCCTCGTCCGCATGGCGCCGCGCGCCTCGGAGTTCGTGAGCGGCCTCAGCCCCGGCGACAAGGTCGCGGTCCTGGTCTTTGACAGCCACCTCGAGCTGCTCTCGGACTTCACCGGCAACCACGAGGCCACGGCCGAGACCCTCCATGTGCAAAGGGTGCTCAGGAAAGTGTCGGATGGAACCGAGCCCACCTCCCCCTCGTTAACCGAGCATTTCGATTTCGAGGAGGCCCGGGACGCCGCCTCGATGACCGAAGCCCTCGAACTCATCGGTGATGCGCTAAAACCCATCCCGGGCACCAAGTCACTTGTGTTGTTCGGTTACGCTCTTGGGCGAATGAGCGCCGGAACTCGGGTCACCATCGATGACGGCTACGGTAAAGCAATGGAAGCTCTCAGCGCCGCCAGGACCTCGGTGTTTTCGCTCGACATCACCAACGCTGACGCCCACTCCCTCGCGCTTGGCTTACGAACCATCGCCGAGGACACCGGCGGATTCTACGTCAAGACCCACCTGTTCCCGGAAACAGCGATGAAGAAACTTGTGCGGGTGATCTCAAGCTATTACGAACTCGAGATCATCCCCCCGCCGAACCTCGGCGACGAATACACGATCAAGGTCTCGGTCGACCGGCCGCGCACCGATGTCTACGTCCGCCAGGATCATCCATCGAAAGACAAGTGGTGAAAAACGTCCCCGAGGAGCATTGAGGTAAACCGCCATAGAGTTGAGAGTTGAGAGTTGAGAGTTGAGAGTTTTCGTTTCCGGACCTTCACCCCAACTTTTAACTCTTAACTCTTAACTTGCATTCTTGTGCCTGCAGGGAGAGGTTTACCGGCAGCGCCATGGCATAATCCTGAGCTGAACTGGAGGAATCACATGCAGATTTTCATGAACCGCTTCGCGTCCACGTTCGGAGTTTTGCTTCTGACTCTCGGCTTTGCCCAGCAAGGAGACTCTGCTACGCCGGGCGCGACCCTTCCCGATACTCCAGACGGAACTGTCGTGGTTATAGCCCAACAGCTCCTCGATCACCATCCGGAGATCATCTGGGAGGCGCTCCCAAAAAGCTATCGCACCGACATCAACGAGATCACCTCGACCTTTGCAGAGAAGATGGATCCCGAGGTCTACAACCGCGCTTTCTCCCTCATGATGCGGGCGATCGAGGTCCTCGACGATCGCAAGGACATCATCCTCGCCAGCGAGACCTTCAGGTCCAGCGGCGCCGATGGGGATGAAATCCGTATGGGCCTGGCCAACACGCAGGCCTACATTCAAACGTTGAAGGCGAGCGAGATCGCCACCCTCGAGGGTCTGGGCAAGGTGGACTGGAGACAGTTCCTCGCAACCACCGGCGCCGAGATGCTCGAGCACGCAGCGTCTATCGAGACCGATGATGGCGCCTATCCCCTCGACGATCTCGAAACCCTCAAGGTCGAAACCCTCAATCTCAGCGACGACCGGGCCACGCTGCGAATCAGCTCCGCAGACCACGAACCGGAGGAGGTTGAGATGGCACGCGTGGAGGGTCGCTGGATCCCCGCCGAAATGGCCGACGAGTGGCCGAAGGCGATCGCGGAGGCTCGTCAGGCTCTGGCCGAATATACCCCGGAGGAAATGGCCGCCCAGAAGACCCAGATCATGATGTTCTTCGGCATGGCCGACGGGCTCATCGAGCAGATCGCCTCGCTCCAAACACCCGAGGAGTTCGATGCCGCCATCGGGCCGATGCTGGCACCACTCATGGGAATCGCGGCAATGGGCATGATGGGTGACAACGAGGGGTGGGAAGAACCCGAGGAAGATTGAGCTAGGGGGCTCGAATTGGGAATTAGGAATTAGGAATGCCGCCCCCCCCACATGGCAGGCGAGACGCCTGCCCCACAAGGCCACCCTCATCATCGCCGTCTTGTGGGGCAGGCGTCTCGCCTGCCGTTGGGTGACGATCAACGGCCTGCGAGGGCCTCTGAGGGATCACCTGATGCCGCCCGGATGGCCGGCGGTAGGGCGCCTAGAACGCAGGCGACGACTGCTAGGGCTACCACCGAGGCCAGGAGCCATGGTGAGAAATCGAAGAAGCTCTCCGGCTTGAAGGGGAAATCGGGGAGGCGGCTTGCGGCAAGGACGTCGGCGATGGCGCCCGCGGCGATACCGGCCGCCACACCCACGAGACCGGCAGCGATTCCGACCACCGCGGCTTCGCTCATGAGCAGGCGCCTGATGTCTGAGCGCCGCGCCCCAACCGCCCGCAGCAACCCAATCTCGCGGCGCCTCACCATCACCACCAGATAGAACACGTGCATGATGTGAGCGGCGGCGACCGCTATCAGGACGAACCCGACGATTGCCAGCACGACCATGATCACTGCCATCGCCAGCGCGGCCCGTCGAGCGCCCCGATCGCGAATCTCGAGACCCATCGCCTCCACCGCATCAATGACTCCAGGCGCCGCGTCCTTCGACCGGAGCTCGATCACCGCCGAGTGGTATCGCTCCCCGGCATCCGGCGAGTCCAGAACCAAATTAAGGTGACGTACATTGCCAAGTGGCAGGGTGACGCCGAGAGGGATTGCCCTGTCCGAGACTCCGACGAAACGCATCCGTTCGCGAATCGGCGCTCGAGCGGCAGGTCGAAAGGTCGAGGCGCCAAAGGTCATCTCGAAGGTCAACCCAACGAGCGCGTCCGGGTTGAGCTTGGGCAGGTTGTACGCCCGCCTGAACGCGCCGTTGTAGAGCTCCACGACGTAGGGTGACACCAGCACCGGGACAAAGGGCCTGCACACGCCTTCCCCGGATCCACCCGCACGATCGCAGTACGCGTCTTCGCCACACTGCGCGCCTCGGGAACAGGGAGTTCCCCGACTGCCGGTGTCCACATCGTGGAAGGCATCTTTCAGCTCCTCCGCTACCAGCTGCGGATCAATGCCGTCGGCCACGATCTCGGTCTGCATCCCGGCGCCAAAGATCGAGGACCCTCCAGACGCCACGGCGGGCACGGTGAGTCGCATCTTCGGGTAGACCGCGTCGACACCATCGAGAGCTGCGAGATCTTTGAGAACCGCAGCGTCGAGGGTGTCCCGTCCGAGGTCGAGACGAAGGACGAAGAGATTAATATCGGCGCTCTTCGGTACGACCTCGAGGTGGTCCGCCGGGAAGATCTGAACCAGAAGAAGATCCCGAACCTGAAGGCTGAGGGCGAGAAAGAAGGTCAGTGCCGCAACCCCCAACACGATGCCGACCGCGGCCGCCGCGAAATGTTTCCAGTGACGGACCAGATCCTTCATTACGGTGCGCACCCACCCCCGGCCGATCATCGTTCGCTCCCGTCCCCGACCTCGAGCAAGCCGTCGCGCATGTGAAGGACACGCACGCCGGCGGTAGCGATCCCCTCGTCGTGGGTTGCCGCGACGATGGTCATCTCGCGCTCCCGGTGGAGGACGCTCAGGAGATCAACCACCTCGCGGCCGGTTTCGGTGTCCAGGTTCCCCGTCGGCTCGTCACAGAGGAGAATCTGCGGCCGGTTGAAGAGAGCCCGGGCGATCGCAATCCGCTGACGTTCGCCTCCCGAGAGGGTCGAGGGACTCCGTGCCCCCGCTCCCTGGAGGCCAACGGCGTCGAGGAGCTCGTCTGCCCGGGATCGGACCAAAGAGGCATCACGGCGGGACTCGCCGCGAGTGAAGAGGGCCGCAAGAGCGACATTCTCCCGGCATGTCAAGTGATCGAGCAGGTGGTAAGCCTGGAAGACGAAGCCCACGGTGAGGTTGCGGAAATCGCTTATCTCGGCATCCCGAAGCGCCTGCAGGTCGTGACCCGCAACGCGGACCTCACCCTCGAAGGCGCGGTCCAGACCGCCGATGACATTGAGAAGGGTCGTTTTCCCGGAACCCGACCGGCCCACCAGCGACACGAAGTCGTGGCTGTCAATTGTCAGATCGATGCCACAGAGGACATCGGTCTCGGCGCCGGGATAGCGCTTGCGCACGTTCTGAAGCCTGATCACACGCGGAAGTGTAGCGCGGATGGTGTAGCCAAGAGGAGGAAGGACTCATCGCTATCGCTATCGGGATCGCTATCGCTATCGAACGGCTATGTACCTATCCGGTATTTCGATTCCGATCGCGATAGCGATAGCGATTGCGACCGAAAACCTGACCTCCGATACGGGCACGGGCTGGCCGGGCGGGCCGAAAATCCGAAATCCGAAATCCGAAATCCGAAATTGCGCTGGGGTGGGCGATGGACATTCCCAATTCCTAATTCCTAACTCAACACGCTACACTCCCCCTCCATGAATATCCTCGCTCTCGACTTCGACGGTGTGCTGTGCGACTCCTCGCGCGAGGTCTTCGTGATCGCTGTGGACGCCTATGCGTCCCTGGAATCGGGCTCCGCACTGCTCGAACGTCTGCGCCCGCTTCGTGACGACGCGCTTGGCGGCGGCGTCGACTTCCGCTCGGACGATCTCTACACCGTGTTCACCGGGTTGCTGCCGCTCGGCAACCGGGCCGAAGATTTCGGTGTTTCGTTGAAGGCCATCGAGGACGAAACCACCATCGAGGATCAGGAGAGCTACGACACCTTCTATCGTGAGATCGGGCAGAAGTGGCTGGACAGCTTCCACCACGCGTTCTACGCCGCTCGATCGCGATTGCGGGAGGCGGACACCGGTGCATGGCTCGAGCTTCATCTCCCCTACCCCGGCTTCGCCGCCGTTCTCAAACGCCACCGGGGATGCACTGCGCCGGCTGTCGCAACCGCGAAGGACGCCCGTTCGGTGCATCTCCTGCTCGAACACCTCGGTTATGGCGGAGTATTCGACCCGGGGCTGATCCTCGACAAGGAGACAGGGGTCAAAAAGACCCTCCACCTGGAGGCGCTGCGGAAACGGACCGGCGTCGATTTCGACCGAATCACCTTCGTCGACGACAAGGTCAACCACCTCGTCACAGTGGCCGCGCTCGGGGTGCGGCCGGTTCTCGCCGGGTGGGGTTTCAACACCCCGCGTGAGCACGCTCGCGCCCGCGAGCTCGGCTACGCCGTCGCAACCCTGGACGATGCCACGACCGTTCTTTTCGAAGGAGAAATTGAGTGACCAAGAGAAAAACCGTCCGGATCTTCAGCTGGAACGTCAACGGCATCCGCGCCTGCGGCCGTAAGGGATTCCTCGACTGGCTCGCGGACACCGAGCCCGACATTCTCGGGCTGCAGGAGACCCGGGCCCTGCCCGAGCAGCTCGACGCGAGCCTCCTCAACCCGAACGGCTACCACGTCCACTTCCACCCCGCCGAACGCAAGGGATACTCCGGGGTCGCCCTGTACTCGAGGGCCGAGCCCGCGAGCGTCGTCCTCGGCGGCCTCTCGGAGCCGCAATTCGACATCGAGGGCCGCCTGATCATCGCGGACTACGAGGACTTCGTCTTGTACACCGGCTACTTTCCGAACGGAGGCCACGACCTCAGCCGGATTCCCTACAAACTCGAGTTCTCCGAGGCGGTGCTGCAGCACGCCGAGGCCCAGCGTCGCACCGGCCGCAGCATCGTCATCTGCGGCGACGTCAACACGGCCCACGAGGAGATCGACCTCGCCAATCCCAAGTCGAACCAGAAGAACACCGGCTTCCGGCCCGAGGAACGGGCGTGGGTCAGCCGCATTCTCGACCACGGCTACGTGGACATCTTCCGCCGTCTGAACCCCGGCGAGAACGGCCACTACACCTGGTGGAGCAACCGTAAGGGGGTCCGCGAACGCAACGTCGGCTGGCGCATCGACTACTTCTTCATCTCACCAGACCTCGAGGAGCGTGTTGTGGCGGCCAGGATCCACGCCGATGTCATGGGGTCGGATCATTGCCCCATAGAGCTTGAGCTCGCCTGCGCGAGCTCAAGCTCGAATTAGGAATTATGAATTAGGAATTAGGAATGCCGACCACCCACCCATGTCAGATTTCGGATTTCGGATTTGGAATTTCGAATTTTCGGACCGCCCACCCCCTGCATGCGTGGCGGGTGCTAGCGATGGGGGCGCAACAACTCAAAACTAAAAACTCAAAACTGAATCGTTGGAGTCTTTGGAATGAGTGAAGATCATTACCGCAGGTTGGAGAGCATGTACCTTGCGGCGCCGTGTAACGAGATCTACCGGCCGCGCATCACCATCACCGAGGGGTCGGCGGAGATCAGTTTCGACGTTGGCCCCCACCTTTTCCACGCGGCCAGGGCCGTCCACGGCTCGGCCTACTTCAAGGCCATGGATGACGCCGCGTTCTTTGCGGTTAACTCCTTGGTGGAGGATGTCTTCGTCCTCACCGTCACATTCAACATTTACCTTCTGCGTTCTATCAGCGAGGGCGAGATGGTCGCCACCGGCACGGTCGTCAACGCAGGGCGCACGGTCTGGGCTGCGGAGGCGACGCTCTCGGACGACCGCGGCCGGCAGCTCGGGCGGGGCAGCGGCACCTTCATGCGCAGCCGGTTCGCGCTGTCCGAGGCTATGGGGTACAGCGGAGAGGACTGATGCGCGACCTCGAGGCCATCCTGCATCGCATCGACGGGCGTGGCTACAAGGCCTACAAGGAGATCGAGGGCCGGCGCTTCCGGTTTGGGGACTTCGATCTCCTCGTGGAGCACGTGCAGGGAGATCCCTACGCGGCCGCGTCAAAGCTCCGCGCGCTGGTTCCTGCAAAAATCGCCGCCCTTCCAGCCTCAGCGCTGGCCTCCCCCGCCCGTCGCCGCGCATCCCGCGACTTCCTGGCTCGCGCTTTCCGGGCGGCAGCGGGCCGGCATCGCGAGATCACCATCGATGCCGGCCGGCAAACGGTCCTTGACCGCTCTGCATGTCTGATTGGCGCCGACGAGGTGGAGCTCCGTTTCACCGTCGACCTGCCGGGCGCCGGGCGGCGCATCCTCGGGCGCAAGGCCGCCTCCCAGCTGGTCGACCGTTTACCGGGAATCATCAGTCACTCCGCCCTTGCCCGCAACCTCGACCTCGACGACCTGGAGCACCACGCCGCCGCGGTCGAGGATCAGGAGGCCGTGCGCGCCGCCCTGCCCGATGCGGGTCTCGTCGCCTTCGTGGCCAACGGCGCCGTCCTGCCCCGGCGCAGCGGCGTCGACGACCGTCCGCTGAGCGACGGCGTGAAGTTCCTCTCGCCTCCATCGCTCGAGGTCGCCCTCGAGACGCCGAATGCGGGTCCGGTTCGGGGCATGGGCATCCCCCACGGAGTCACCCTCATCGTCGGCGGCGGTTTCCACGGAAAATCAACAGTGCTGCGCGCCGTCGAAGCCGGCATCTGGGACCACATCCCCGGCGATGGACGCGAGCTGGTGGTGTCCGATCCGGACGTGATCAAGATTCGGGCCGAGGACGGCCGCGCGGTGCACGCAGTCGATATCTCAGATTTCATATCCCACCTCCCCGGCGGCCGCGGCACGTCGAGCTTCACCACCGATCTCGCGTCGGGCTCCACCTCGCAGGCAGCGTCGCTCGTGGAGGCTCTCGAGGCAGGCGCCACCGCCCTTCTTCTCGATGAGGACACATCGGCCACCAACTTCATGATCCGCGACCGACGGATGCAGACCCTCGTGGCCAAGACCGAGGAGCCGATCACACCCTTTGTCGACCGAATCCGCGAGCTACGCGACGAGCTCGGCGTCTCGACCCTGCTCGTCATGGGGGGTTCCGGCGACTACTTCGACCACGCCGACGTCGTGATCCAGATGGCCGATTACCTCCCCAGGGACGTCACCATCGATGCACGGAGAATCGCCGCCGATCTCGCCACCGGCCGCGAGGAAGAGCGCGAGGCAGCGCTCGAGCCGCCCGAGCCGCGGCGGCTGCTACCGAGCTCCCTCAACCCCGAACGCAGACCCGGGCGCTGGAAGATCCAGGCCCGCGGCCTCGACACCCTGATTGTCGGGCGATCAGATATCGACGTCCGTGCCCTCGAACAGCTCCAGGATCCGTCACAGCTCCGCACTATCGGCTGGATTCTGGGCCGCCTGTCCGAACTGGGAGAGCCTGAGCTCGAGCCCCTGCAGCAGATCACCGAAATGATCGAGACCCTCCATGGCGGCGACTGGGATTGGCTCACCGGCCGGCCCGACGGCGACCTCGCCGCACCTCGCCCGCACGAGGTCATGGCAGCCCTCAACCGTCTCCGTAGCGCCCGCTGGCGCTAACCCGGTCTTCTCACCGGGTGTCTA
This sequence comes from Thermoanaerobaculales bacterium, assembly GCA_029938595.1. Classification (GTDB taxonomy): domain Bacteria; phylum Acidobacteriota; class Thermoanaerobaculia; order Thermoanaerobaculales; family Sulfomarinibacteraceae; genus Sulfomarinibacter. The sequence continues at coordinate 14,762 of JAOZUP010000046.1, forward strand.
CTGCGGGCGGCGAATGGCA
>JAOZUP010000047.1 GCA_029938595.1 Thermoanaerobaculales bacterium
TGTAGCTTCCGCAGTGCGGACAAACCTGGTGCGGCGGCTTGGGTTCGAAGCACGAAGTGCACAGGCTCCTGCCGGGAGTCTGCAGCGCATGGTGGGAGCGGCGCTTGTCGCGGCGCGTCCTCGAGATTTTTCGTTTTGGATTGGCCATTTTCAGACTCCATTCAGCTTTAAATTCAATTTAGGATGAGTGGTCTTTGCCGGCGAGGCCGGCGAGAGCATGCCACCGCGGATCAACTTCCGGTTCACAGGTGCAAGCACCGTCCCGGTTGCGGTTGGCGCCGCATGTTGGGCACAGGCCTGCACAGTTCTCGTCGCACACGACCCGCATGGGCAGCGCGAGAAGGATCTGCTCGGCGGCCAGCTCCGCGAGATCGAGCTTGTCACCGTCCAAGAACGCGACATCAAGCTCGTCCGCTCCAAGGCCGAGCTCCGCATCGAGGGGTACAACCGACGGCGTCCGATAGTCCACGGACAAATCTTCGTCGACCTCCCAAGGGACCGGCTCAAGGCACCGGGAGCAGGCTACCGAGCCCTGAACCCGACAGTTGCCCGACACATTGAAGATCCCACCGCGAGGGCGCACCTCACCCTCGAGACGAACCCTCATGGGGACAGTCACCTGTTCGCAGTCGAGCCGGTCCGGATCCACACTGAATTCCTCGTCGAACCGCAGCGGCTCCTGCTCGAGCTTGGATACGTCGATCTTCACGCACACACCTCTCCCCGAAGGGAACGGGAGTATAGCATTTACCTCCTATTGACTCCAGGGAATGCCGGTTACACCCAACCACCATAGATTTCGAATTTCGAATTTCGAATTTGAACCGTCCACCCATTTGAACCGCCAAGAGCGAAAAGAACGCGAAGACGACGCCAAGGAAATTGTCCATTTCAAAAAAGACAAGACCCTTTGCGTGCTTTGCGTCTTTGCGGTTCAACAGGAGCAGGTGGGGGCCTAAACCTCCGCGCGCGCGGTATCTCCGGTCACACTGATGACCGCGATGCTTGCGCCCAGCGCGATGATGGAAATCAGGGTCCACAGGGTTTCGCCCATAATCGGCATGAAACGGAGCGCGAGCAGGACCAGGACACCGACGAAAACCTCGAGGCTGATCGGCAGCGGGTAGTGGACCCATCGTCGCAACACCCAGGCACCCACAACACAACCAAGGACCGTGAGCCCGAGCGACTTGGCGATGAAGAACAGTACCATCAGGGCGGCAACCAGCGGCACTCCGAGGGCCGGGCCGAGACCCAGAGCTGCCAGCAAAGAGGCAACAGCCGTGAGAGCGATCATCAGCCCGAGGGCTGGAATTCTGACTCCGAAGCCCGGCACCGACCACGCTGCAAGACGCATTTTGATCGGGAAGAGGAAGGCGATGCCCGTAGTCACCAACAACCAACCGCCCGAGGCCAGGAGTCGCATCGCGAAGCTCACCTGATGAGGCCGTTCCGCCACACCCGCGCCGGTTGCAAGGCTCGTGAGGGATGAGAGGGAAAGTACCCGGCCGCCGATCTCGGCGTCCCCATCGATCTCAACGACACCGAATACCGACACGACGTGGCGACCGACCTCGGCGCCCGGCGCGATCCGGATATCGCCCCCGACCGCGATCGCGTCGCCGGTGACTCGGGCTTGGGCACCAAGAACGAGATCGGCGCCGAACACCACGACATCGCCTTCGACGGACTCGTTGATCTCGAGGTCGGCGAGGACTGCGGCACGTCCGGGCGCTGCTTCAGCCACGCTCGATAGGGTCAACACGAAGAGGAGCGCGGCTAACTGACTCAGCCGTCGTTGCGCCACGGCGAGACCCTCCGCCAGCGCAGGGCGGTGGCGGCCACCGCAACCAGGCCGAGGAAGCCCAACAAGCCGGCGCCGGCGAGCATCACGGGGTCGAGAGTGGCGGCGGTTGCGCGAGCACCGGCGGCGACGGCGACGCCCCAGTCGGAAGCGCTGGTAACAAAAGCCATCCATCCCTGAGCAGACCAGCCAGGCAGGAATGCGACAATCCCTCCGCCAGGCACGCCGCCCACCAGCACCGCACCAAGCAGAGCCACCACGAGCGATGCCGCCACCGGAAGGAACGCGACAAAACGGCGACGAATTCGCGCGGGACCCAAATGCGCAAGCACTTTTTTCTCGATCGTGGGATCGGCGGGCGGCACTGCCTCGGAAAATATCCGGCCGAGGGCAAACTCGGCGGCGGCAACCTCACGGCAGCCCGGGCACACCTCGAGATGGTGTTGCGCCACCTGATCGAGGCGCTCGATCTCACCGCCGAGTTCGGTGAGCATCTCCTGGGTTGCCTGACAGTCCGTTGCCACCTGTGCCTCCTTTTGAATCATACCAGCCGTTACAGAAAGTCGGCCAGAGCATCTCTTAATACGGAGTGGGCTCGAAAAAGTTTGTTCTTGACCGTTCCGAGAGGCATTTCCTTGAAGTCCGCGATTTCTTGATAGCTGAGGCCGGCAAAGTGGCGCAGCAACACCAACTCTCGATACTCAGGCCGCAACTCGTCGATGACCTGCCGCAGCTCCGAGGCGAGAGCGTGGTTTTCGAGATGGCCGAGGGGATCCTTTTCCGTGTCCGGAGCGATGACTTCCACCTCGTCTCCTTCGGCGTCCGTACGGTACAGAGACACCGTCTTCAGCCGACGGCGGCGGAGGTGGTCGATCCCGAGGTTGTGGGCAATTCGGAACAACCATGTCGAAAATCGGTATCTGGGGTCGAATCTCGCGAGCGCCGACCAGGCGCGAACGAACGCCTCCTGTGACAGCTCCCGCGCCAACTCCAAATCTCCCACGAGCTGGCTGAGAAAGGCGGTCAGCCGGCGCTGATAGCGCCGCACCAGAAGGCCAAATGCCTCCTCGTCACCATCGAGGGCGATCTCGACGAGCCGTTCGTCGGTCAGGGGTGGGGTTTTCTCGGTCACGGAGAAAGATCATACCGCGGCGGCGAGAGATACTCGATACTCAATACTCGATGCTCGATGCTCGATGCTCGATGCGGAGAAATAATAAATTCGCGGTCCGGCTTGTCAAAAGGCGGGCTCGTGAACCCTATGCCCTGAACCCTGTATCCGGGTGAGCGGGTGGATGGAAAATTCGAAATTCGAAATTCGAAATTCGAAATTTCTTGGGGCGGACGGGCGGTTTGCTAAACTCGCCCCCGGGAGGTGTGCTCGTGCACAAACATCGTCCAATAGCCTGGCTTCTCGTAGCGGCGCTGGTTCTGCCGGTGACGCCCATCTCCGCCGACGAGGAAGGCGAGGGTCAGCAGAGTTTCGAGCGCATTGGCGGGCTCGCCTTTGTCGATCGGATCGAGGTCACGGTTGCGAATCTGGTGGTTTATGTCACGGACAAGAAGGGGCGCGCCATCACCGATCTCACCAAGGACGATTTCGAGATCTTCCAAGACGGGGACCTCAAGCAGATCAGCAATTTCAAGCTCTATACCGACGAGGTCATCCGCCATCAGTTCGCCTCGCCCGATGTGGGCTTGGTGCCGGCTGCAACGCCGGTTCCCGACGAGGAGGTGCCGACGGGACCGATCCCGGTTCATCTCGTTCTCTACATCGACAACGAGAACATCGACCCTCTCGACCGCAACCGGGTGCTCTCTCAGACCCGCGAGTTCGTCCGTACGAGCCTCCATCCGCCGGCGCAGATGATGGTGGTCGCATATCAACGCTCCTTCGAGGTACTGCAGGAGTTCACCTCGGACCCCGACCAGGTGCTGGCGGCCATGCGCAGCGTTCGCCGGTACACCGGCGGACACACCGAGCGCGATAGCGCCCGCAGGGACATCATCGACAAGATCAAGAGGATCAAGGAGGAGAACCGGTCGGGCAGTACGAACAGCGCTCAGGGACTCGGCCGCGAGTGGAACGAGGTGGTCAATCTGATCGATAACTTCGCCAGGGAGACGGCTAACAACCTCCTCTTCTCCCTCGACAGCCTGCGTCAGGTCATCACCAGCCTGTCCGGGCTGCCCGGAAAGAAGGGCATCATTTACGTCTCCAATGGGCTGCCCATGATTCCCGGCATGGATCTTTTCTACGAGCTCAGCAGGGTCAGCATGGACTCGAGCGCCCTCAACCAGATGTACGACTTCGATCGGTCGCGGCTTTACCAGCAGCTCGCGGCAACCGCCAACTCTCAGGATGTGACCTTCTATGCGATCGATGCCGGCGGTCTGAGCATGGGCGGTATGGGCTCCGCCGAGTTCTCAAGCTCTCAAGATACCCTCTCCGCATCGGTAGGTCGGCACAATCTCACCGACTCCCTCCGGTTTCTTGCCGACGAGACCGGCGGCATCGCCATCGTCAACACCAATGACGTGGGGCCGAAGCTCGAGCTGATCACCCAGGATATGTACACCTATTACTCCATCGGCTACCCGCTCCAGGCGAGCGGCAGGGACAAGGTCCACAGGGTCAAGGTCAAGCTGCGCGACGATCCGGCCTTCAACAATTACGAACTCCGCTATCGTTCACGATTTGTCGAAAAGTCTCTCGAAACCAGGGTTCAGGACACTGTGGTGTCGAGCCTGGTCTTCGACGTCGACGACAACCCGATGCAGATCGAGGTGAAAACGGGGACGCCGGCGCCCGCGAGCGAGAAACGGTGGCTGCTGCCCGCCCACATCTCCTTCCCGATTCGAAAGGTGGCCCTGCTGCCCGAAGGCGAGGATTACGTAGGGCGGATCGTGATGTTCATCGCGGTACGGGGCGTCGACGGCAAGCAGTCGGACCTGGTTCGACAGGAGCATGAAATCAGGATTCCGTCCGGCGATTACGAGCAGGCTCAACGACAACGCTTTGCCATCGACACCCAGCTGCTCCTGGAGTCGGGCCGTTACAAGATCTCGATCGCGCTCCTCGATCCCCTGACCCGGCAGGATTCGTACCAGACAACGGCTGCCGCGGTGCATCCGAAGAAGTAATTCGGCCACCAGAAAATGTGCCAGGCTTTCGTAGGGGAGGGGTTTATCCCCTCCCCCTCGTGGCGAAATAGCCGGTGAGCTAATGGCTAACAGCTGCTTCTAGCTGCTCTAGCGCTTGGCGCAGGACGGGCTGCTCAGGATTGATGGCGAGCGAGAGCTCGAGCTCGCGCCGGGCGAGGGGCGCCTGACCTGCGCTGGCCGCCGCAAGCCCATAGAAGGCATGCACGGGGCCACTCTCCGGAAACTTCTCGGCCGCTACCGCCCCGATCGGCAGGGCTTCGGTGAAACGGCCCTCACGCACCCGGACCACCATCAGATGGACATAGTAGGGCTCGTGTTCAGGAAAGTACTTGATCGCGCGCACCAGGAGGGCGTCGGCGCGGTCGGGCATGCTCATCGCCTCGTAGTCCGCTGCCGCCCGGTCGAGGGTTCGCTCGGGGTCACGGAGGCCCTTGTCGATGGCGACCCACAGCTCCTCGTCCGCACGCTCGTACTGTTTGGTCTCCATGAAGATCCGCCGCAGATTGAAGTGCGGCGCCGGGTATTTCCGGTTCATGGAGATGGCTTGCCGCAGCAGCCGTTCCGCTTCGTCATACTCTTTCTCGTTGATCTTGATCACCGCGAGGTTGTTGATCTGGCCGCGGGTCACCGTCGCCGGCTGCGGCGTCGGCGACGGCGGGATATCCGGCTGTGGTGGCGGTACCGGGGTTACCGAAACCGCGGCCCGGCCGGCACTGACCCCGTCCTCACCGATATAACCGAGAGCCTTGAGCTTGGCCATGAACTCCGGGTCTGCCGGCGCCGCGCCACCACCGCCCAGGCGGTACGACGCAGGCGGTACGAGCGCGGCCCACTCGACGGGCTCGACGGTGACCGGCGGGGACCCGGGAAGAACCGAGGTGCGCCAGGATGGATCCGGCGGGATACCGAGGAGGGCCGTGATGGTCGGAGCAATGTCGTAGACCGAGGCCTGTGTCTCCACCCTCCCACGCCGTTCCACTCCGGGCCCGGCGATCACGAAGATCGCATCCTCGGCGTGCCACAGAGGAGCGGTTGGACCGGCCGTCCCCGACAGGCCGCGGGGGCGTTCCCTGCCCCATTTGAAGCCGTGGTCGGAAACCATGATGATGGCGTACTCGTCGAGCGGACAGGCCTCGAGATAGCGGCCGACCCAGCGGTCGAAGATCTCGAAATACTTCGGCACCGCCGCCGCGTAGACCGTAGCCATCCCGGGATCAACGTCGAGGGTGGGCGGCGGCATGTACGGTGCGAGGACATGGCCGATGGTGTCGGTCCCCTCGAGGTAGACCATCAGGAGATCCGGCTTCTCGGCCGCCAGCACCATCCCCGAACCCATGTAGGTGCGGGTCGCCGACAGAATCCGGCGCATTCCGTCCACCGGGTCCTCCATGCCACGGTTCTCGGCCACCGCGCGATCAAAGACGGTCTCCGAAATCTCCATGAAGTAACCCACTGCACGATAATCGGTTGCGGTCACCGCCCGGTCTCGCAGCTCGGTGAACTCGGCGGTACGTTCGGGAGGGAAGATCAGATCCGGCGGGTCCTCGTGGAAAAGCTCCTTGGGAATTCCCTGCTGGAGGGTGTAATAGAGGCGGTCGGAGACCATGGTTCCGTTGACCCGCTCCGCCGGCCACGTCGCCCACCATCCGACCACGCCAACCTCGAGACCGAGGGCCGAGGCGAGATTCCAGACCGCCGGCACCTTGCGGCTGCGGCCGGTGATCGGCGCAGGCTGCCCGGTCGCCGGGTCCATTTCGATAAAATCGAGCACCCCGTGCACGTCGGGCGCCACCCCGGTCGCCATGGTCGTCCAGATCAGCGGCGACAGCATGGGCACGATGGTCTCCATGACGCCCCAGGTCCCGGCGTCCATCAGCTTTTTGAGGTTGGGCATTCGGCCGGCCCGCACCCACGGAAGAATCAGATCCCAGTCGAGACCATCAGGGCCGAGCACCAGGACCTTGTGCTGAGGGATCTCGAGGTTCTCGGCAGTGCTCGCGAGGATCCCGGCCCGCACCGACTCCGGTTCGGGTTCGAGCACGACCTCGACTGCGCCCTCGGGGACCTCGAGGTCCATCGCCACCACTCTCCTGAGGTCCAACGCCGGGTCGGTGGGGCATTCGGCCGAGCGTGCGGATCCCTGCACCACACATCGCAGCGGCAGCCCGCCGAGGCGCTCGCGCACCGGTTCGGCAACGCTGCGGCGGAACCCCTCCCTCGCGGTCTTCGCCGCCTGCAGCCGCCACACTCCGACCGGAGGCCGAAGCGACACCGTGACATCAACCTTGGCGCCGTCGTTGGTGGTCGCCCGCACCTCGGCAATGAGAATCTGGGCTCCGGATCGCTCACCCGACCACCGCGGCACGACGGCGAACCCCCGAGCCGAAACACGCAGGAAGCCGGTCTCGGCCGTCCATACCTGCACCGCGCCGTCGGAGGGCACCCAGGTCACGGTCGCCCACAGTAGGCCGACGGTCAGCAGGACCGCGCCCGCAATGAGAATGAAACCGGGTTTTTTCACGGCCTGCATTCTACCTCATGCCTCTCACCGGCTCGCAGCCGGTGAGCTAAAAAAAGGAGGGCCCGAAGGCCCTCCTGAAACGGTTGGGAAAACCCTACCGATGATTAATTAGAAGGACAAACGCACGCCGAAACGAACCGTCATGGGCTGGGTCCACCGGTCGGTGGTGTTCCAGCCTTCACTGGTCGGCGGACGGCCGCCTGTGTTACCAGGCTCGATTGGCGGCGGTGGAATGTTGGTGTCCCAATCGTTGACCTCGTACACGTCGTCGGCATTGGTGTAGCCGATGTCACGCCGTGTCTCGGTCTGGTTATTGAAGACGTTGAAGATGTCCATCAACAGGTTCAGCTCGAGGCTGGAACCAAGCCTGATCGGGTAACCGACGTGGATGTCGGCCTCCCAGAAGGAATCCGAACGACCGAAGGCGCCGCGCTCCGACAGGTAGTACTCCCAGTTGTTGTACGGCCAGGAGTAGCCCATGGCGGTGATCGGCGTGCCATCGGTGTAGAAGGTCGAGAGACCGAGCGAGAGCCCGAAGTTGAAGCGGTAGATGCCGTCGAACTTGAACTGGACGGGGATGTCGTTGGACAGCTCGCCGTCGTTGTTGATCTGGAAGTCGGCGTAGTCGAAGGCCGAGTTGAGGTTCGGATCGAGCTGGCCGGTCGAGGCCTGGAAGAGACCGTCGTAGTTACCCGTCATGTCCGAGAACAGGAGGGAGGCGATGAACTGGAAGTTGTTCGAGAAGCGCTTCTGCAAGGTGAACTCGTAACCCTGGAACTCGCGCGTAGGTGTGGCGATGTCCGTCGGGCCGGCATCGTTGTAACCCCACGCAGCACCCATTGTGTAGGTTTGCTCCATCAGACCGTAGCTCGGGTTGCCGATGAAGTAGTCGCCGTCGAGCGTCAGCGCATCCTCGATGACCCGCTTGAGGTCACGCTTGATGTACTTGAAGCCGGCCGCCCAGTTGGGTGCGAACTCCCACTCGACGCCGAGAATGGCCTCCTCGAGGTACTGGCCCTTGGTGCCCGGATCGACACGCGAGAAGCCACCACCGAGAGGACGCGCCGGGCGGACCGATTGATCCGCTGCGACATCGTTGGGGTCGTCCGACAGGTTGTAGCTGAAGATCGAGATCTCGCCGCCGTAGGAGCGGATAACGATGTCCATCGGGATGGTCTCGTAGAACTTGCCCCAGTGGCCGAAGATCTTGGACTTGCCGTTGCCCAGGAAATCCCACACGAAGCCGAGGCGTGGTGCGACGTTGTCGTCGATCGTCTGCTGGACGTCACCATCACCGTTAAAGAGCTTCTGCTCGCCGAAGCGCACACCGAGGGCGAGCGACAGGTTGTTGGCCACCTGCCAGGTATCCTGGACGTAGATGGCCTGGTTTTCGGCCTTGATGTTGGTCGTGAGCGGCGCCTGGATGTCGGCGGTCGTCAGGGTCTCCGGGTCGAGGCCGGCTTCGTTCAGGTAGATGCGGTGGCGGAAGTAGTAGGGCTGACCCTGGCAGTTACGGGTATCGGAATCGGTGCAGGTGAAACGGTAGATCCGCTGGCCGGCGCCGCCATTCCAGCTGTCGTTGACACCGCTGATGTCCTCGAACTCGTAACCGATCTTGAACTCGTGCGAGCCGATGAAGTTGCCGACAAACCACGACAGATCGGCGTTGTACTGGTCGCGCGTCAGCTCGGGCTGGTTCTGGTAGAAACCGAAACCGGACTCGCGGTCGTGGGCGTTGCCGTTGGCGGTATAGCCCCAGACCGTGGTGCCGTCACCGAGCGGGTCGGTGAAGTCGATGTAGCCAACGACATCGGCGCCGGGGCCGGTGGTTGTTTGTTCCTCGTTGTGCTGCGCGGCGCGGGCGCTGATCACCACGTTCTGGCCGAAGATGCCATCGTAGTTGATGGACCAGTTGCTACCGCCGGTCTCGACGTCGCCCACAAAGTGGAGCGGGGTCGCCGCAAAGGACACACCGGGGAGGATGCCGCCATTGGTGGTCGGGTCGGCGAAGTACGAACCCGACAGCGAGTGGTTGGCCGCCATCCGCCAGGTCAGCTTGGCGGCGTAGAGGTCGGAATCGGTGGTGGCGGTGAACTCGTCACCAGCCGCCGGTGCGCCGTCGATGACGCTGGAGAAATCCTTCGTCACCTCTTGCTGATTCTCGTTGTCGATCCGGTTGTAGGCCGCAAAGAACCACAAACGGTCCTTGACGATGTAGCCGCCGAGGTCGGCACCGAAATCGGAGCGGGTGAAGTCCTTGCGCACGCTCGTGGCGGTTATCGGACCGTCCGCGGCCGCACCCTTGAGATCGGCCTGCGTGCTCGGCGAGTCGTAATAACCGAAGAGGTCACCGTGGAACTCGTTGCCGCCTGACTTGGTGATCACGTTGATCACCGAACCGGTGGCGCGGCCGTACTCGGCCGAGTACGAACCGGTCTTGACCTGCACCTCGTCGATGAACTCGAAGTTGAGCCGGGTGCCCTGCTGTCCGAGCTCGACGCCGGTGGTGTTGGCGCCATCGATGTAGTAGGCATTCTCGGCGCCGGAGGAGCCGTAGAAGGTCTGGCCTGAGGCGTCACCCTGGGCACCCGGAGCGACCTGGGCGACCGCGGTGTAGTTGCGGCCCACCGGCAGGTCACTGTAGAACTCCGTCCCGAGGTCTAAACCGACGGTGGTGTTGGAGGTGTCCACAAGCGGCGACTCGGAGGTCACCACCACCTCGTCGGTGAAGGCCGAGGTCATGATCACGTCGATGCGGGTGGTCGAACCGATCTTGACCGCCATGTTCTCCTGCGAACGGGTCTGGAAACCCGACAGGCTGTAGGTCACGGTATAGGCGCCGGGGGGCAGCACAAGAAACTTGTATAGGCCGTTGGAGTCCGAAACCGTGCTCTGCACGCCGATGAGCGCATCTGACGCGATGGTCACGGTGACACCCGGCAGCGCTGCTCCCTGGTCGTCTGCGACGCGGCCCTGGATGTCACCACGGGTCGTCTGCGCCATCAGGGCACCGGCGGCCAGCGTGCATGCCAGAAACGCAATGAGTAATTTTCCCGAAAACTTCATACCTTTCCTCCTTGATGAATCGATCTTTCTTTTAGCTCAGATGATTGCGAGCCTCCTACCGAACCGACACCCTCCTTTCACCTTTCCGCACTCGCGTCCGTCATAGTCCTATTTCAGCCACACTCAGAATGCAATACTCTTGCCAGCTTTGGAGTCGATGAAACTGCGTCACATCACCTTGATCACGAGGATTAATCCGATATTTCGTGCACGATGTCCGGAGAATCGGATACTCCCTCGAGAATCAACCTCCCGTGGTGGTAGTCGAAAAACACGTGGTAGCGGCTCAAAAGCGGGTTGCCGATGATACCGTTGAGCTTGGGGATGTTACGCACCGCCGGAATGCGAAAGGGCTCCATCCATGCCGTCTCCACCCGTTGGGTTTCCAGAGATCCCAACTGGAGACCTTCGACCGGGCTGACCACGACCAGGGTGTCCCCGACCACGCCGACGCTCGCGCCCAGCGTGCCCTTGGCCGGCGGTTTGAGCTGGCGCCGCGACTTTGTGATCAGGGTCAGGTAGCGGCTCGAGCCGGTGTCCACAACCAACCGCACCGGGACCGATTTCTTGCCCGCTTCCACCACGACCCGACCCTCGACCACCGGCCGGCGATCCACCACCTCGAGTGGGAGGATCTCGCCTCCACCGCTGTAGACGAAGGTCGTCGGATCGTGCAACAACAAACGACGCCCCTCTGGATCAATTTCCACCACATAGCGTTCAAAGAGGTCAGCGCCGAGAAAACCATCGATATCACGACCCGCCATGGCCGCCAGGCGGCCGCCGATATCGTGCACGACGAGCGATGCGCTCAGGAGCTCCTGGCCATCACCGCGAATTCCGATGTGGTCCGCAATCAGGACGCGGGTCGCACCGGACCCCATGCCCCGGGCCAGACCCGCCTCGTGCACCTCGAGACCGAGGGCCGCGGCGAGATTGGGGTCGGTGATCGCGCTCTGGGTCGCGCCGGAGTCGAGGACGAAGTCGAGCGGGGGTGATTCACCTATCGTCACCGATACCAGAATCAGGCCGGCAAAAGGATCGTAGAGAAGCTCATGGACGCATCCAGGACGATCTTCGGTTATCCCCTCGAGAGCGAGGACGGTGTGTCCGCTCACAATCAGCAGGATCGCCGCGGCCAACCACCAACCAGTCCTCGGGAGCGATTTCACAGGGAAACGAGGATAGCACTTGGCCCGCATCTCTCACCGGGTATCGACTTCGGACGGCCCTCTCCCAGCCCGAATTATCTGAGTTCGACGGTCGTCGCGCCCCAGGTCGAGGTGACCAGCTCCTCGACCACCACCGCCATCCGCACGGCCTTCTTCGGCCACTTGATGTCGGTGCTGAACTGCCATTGATCCGTCATCTGTCCCCAGTTGATGTCGATCTCCTGGTGGTGGATAAATGGCGATCCGTTCTCGATCTCGACCACGACCGTGACCCGGATCTTCCCGAGATCGAGGGGGCTGAGCAGGGGCCGCAACTGGCCGAGATCGGCATCCACGTCCAGGTCGCCCAACCGGAGGCCCTTCTTCGCCCCGGTAATGTTGTGCACATCGGCGGACATCACGAGCGAGCTGGCGAGGTCGTCACCTGCCAATAGCCGCTGGGCGCGGGTGGTGGAAACACCGCGCAGGCTGCCCGAGGCGGCGTACAGGCGCCCCCGCAGCCGAACCCCCGGCCGGGTGCAGCGGATCTCGAGCCGGTGAAGCTCCCCGTCGACCGGACGGTCCACCTGGTACGTCACCACGTAGGCCCCCCGGATGTGGTCGAGGGCGCGTTCGAGCTGTTCATCGTTGGCAACGTACTCGCCGCCGGTCGACTGGGCGATGATCTGCAGAGGAAAATGCGGCGCCACCTGGCGGAACTCGCTCTGTTGGGCGCTAATGGAGCTGGCCCCCACCCCCTGGAGGTGTTGGACCTTACCGGTCCCGTCGACCTCGGCGCCGAAGATGAAGTTGGTTCGCGACATGTTGACCGGCATCATGGTCCAGCCGTAGGTGAGCGCCACTTCCACCATCTGCCGAACATCCCCCTCGAGGCTCAGCATCGAGTAATCCGAGCGCAGCACCACTGCCATATTGGGATCGATCTGTTCGACCAGCGGGATGTAAAAATCGGCCGGGTTGAGATCGAAGCCGCCGGTCATCCAGACCAGCAATCCTCGCGCCGTGGGAGGCTGAGACTGCATCCACGCCACCATCCGGTCGAGCTCGCCACGGATCACGGTGCGTTCGCGGTGAACGGAGGACCGCGCCTTTGCTGCGGTGGCCATCGGGCTCGACTGGGTGAGGGTGTAGTGGGCATCGAATCCCACCCCGGGTTTGAACTCACGCATGAAGGCGTTGCGGATCTGCTCCACCGTGGTCACTCCGGAGGCCTCTCTGGCCACCTGATCGAGAGCCTGTCGGACATCCTCCGGCCGGCGACCCGCTTCGACCAAAAGGGTCGGCGTCGGGTCGGCCAGCACCACCTCCACCGGCCCGAGATCGGTCAGCCGGGTCGCCTCACCGGCGGTTCGGCGGCACAGGGTCGGCAGGACGAAACGCCCTGCCAGCTCGGTACTGACATAGATCACGACCCGCCAGGACTGGGCCGAAACCTGCGGGCCCTCGATGGGCGTTCCCGCGTCCGTCATGACCGGAGCCCGGGTCGCGTCGGTGTTCTCGGCTGCGAGACCCGGATCGAGGGCGAGGAGCTTCACCGGCTCGCCGTCCTCGAGGACCATGAGCTCCTCCGGACGCAGGTCAAGCACCGCCCGTCCGCTCTTGTCGAAGGCTATCAGGGTCGTCTCGACCGCGGTGATGTCGATCAGACCGCCATGGGATGCCGGCAAATCGGTCCGCTCCTTCATCTCGGCGGCGATCGTCCCCGTGGGAGGTTCCGGCACCGACTGCGCAACGGCATGGACGGCCGCACCAGCAGCCAGCAGTAGAACAGGCACCCCGATTTTCCAAACGACACTGTGCATCAGCCCATCCCGTTTGCCGCTGTGGTCAACGGAGGATCGACGATACTCCCCCGCGACCCGGGTGTAGATATCTGCTTATACGTGGGCCCATCGGGTTGAGTTACACCATGGTGGTGTTCGGATGTCTGCCGCCGCTTCGCGGCTTGGTTCTTTGGGGCGGCCTAAATCCTGGGGCTCACGCCCCAGGCTAGTTCTCGTCCGGAGACGGCGCTTTTTTGCAATCTCGGCGTCAGCCGGCGAATTTCCTTGTGCGGCGTACACGAGTACGCCTCCGCGCAAATCCTTGCCTTCCTTGACCTTGCAGAAAAATCGCTCGTTTCCGCATCGAGAACTGCGCTGTCCCCTCCGGAGTTTCCGGATGGGAACAGGCTAAATGTCTGTCGCGCTTTCGGCGCTCATCCGGTACAGCGCGTTATGAGCCGCGAAGCGGCGACACATACATAGCCTGGGGCGTGAGCCCGCCGACGGCAGCGAATCGTGGTCGAGGCCGGGGATTGCCGGCCATCGGCCACTCGCTGGTGACGGTGCGTCACGACGGCCGAAGGCCGTCCGTAACCCCAGGTTCAGAGGCATCCCTATCCGATCGAGCGCCGAAGGTGTGACAGATAATGGGCTGGAGGGGTACAGCAACCAATTGTGGTTGCGATGAGCTATACCTAATTGCTAATACCTAACAGCTTCTCCCGCTACTCAAGTTCCACCAGCAGTTCGCCGCTCTCTACCGTGGCGCCGTCGGTCACATGAACCACGGCCACCCTCCCGGCCTGCTCGGCTGAGAGCTCGTTCTCCATTTTCATGGCCTCGAGTACGATGAGCGACTGCCCCGGCGACACCTCGTCGCCGGGCGCGACCTTGACCGCCACCACCTTGCCGGGAATCGGTGCGGTCAACCGACTCGGTCCGCTCTCGCGGGCGCCGCTCACTTCCTCCGTGGCCTCGGCCGGCGTCAACACCGCGAGGTCGAACTCGCGCTGACCCACCGCGACTCGCCAATTGCCGTTGCGGCCGTGCTGGTATGTGATCTGGAAGCTGCGGCCGTCCTCGGGGAAGCGCAACGAGGCCACCGCGCCGTCGAGGCTCTCGAGCTCGACCTGGCGGCGATATCCGTCCATTTCCACCTCGAAGTGGTCGCCGTTCCGTTCGACCACCACCTCGCGCGCCTCGCCGCCGCCGCGGATGACCCACCTCATCGGGG
>JAOZUP010000370.1 GCA_029938595.1 Thermoanaerobaculales bacterium
TCGGCATGGATCCATCCCCGGCAGTTGGGAAAACGACCGAGCCAGAAGAGGTCGTAGTTCTTCTCCGCCAGATCAAAGCCTCGCTCGATGGTTTGCAGCCCATCGGCGAGATGTCCCGAGTTGGCGAGTGCCAGACCTTGAAAGAAGCCAACCAACAGGAGGTGAAACCCGTCATGGGTTTCGATCGCCAATCCCTCGGCCTTCTTCAACGTTCGAAGGGCACGATCATAGTCGCTGCGGTGGAACATGTTGCTTGCGTGCCAGGCTGTCGTCCGCGCGAGAACCGGCAGGTTTTGGGCGTCTCTCGACTCCCGCTCGGCCTGCTTGAGGAATCGGTCAGACTCGTCCAGATGTCCGTAGCACGTGCGCTGCATCCCAAGCATGAGATGGGCCGTAGCGCTGGCACCACCCTGCTCGTGCTCCTTGGCAATGGCGAGAGTCGTCTCGATCTTGCGCTCGAGCTGGTCGTTCTTCTTGGACCAGAAGAGCACCTCGGCCTGGTTGAAAAGGACATCGATCTGTGAGTCCACGTCTCCAAGTCGCTCGGCGCATTCCAGGGCTTGTTGGGAAACCGAAGCGGCATCCTCCAACCGGCTCATCACAAAGAGGATCCTCCCCAGCGTTTTCAGAATGTCGAGCAACGGGCGGTCTCGTTCATCCTCGGGAAGCTTCATCGCCAGCTCGACGGCACGGTTACAGTACGCTTCACCCTGAGCGTGGGCGAACTTGGAAACAGCGTTTTCCGCCGCCTTGATGAAGTAAGGCAACGCCCGTTTTGGTTTTCGTGCCCGGTCGAAGTGTTGCGCAAGCTCCGCCGCCGCGGGCCCACCGTGGACACCGGAATATCCTTCGAGCACTGAACCGACACGTTCGTGAAGGAGCATGCGCCGCTTGAGGGTGAGAGTGTCGTAGAGAGTGTTCTGGTAGAGAACATGCACAAACTTGTGGCGCATCGTCACAGCGTCTTCCCCGAGCTCCACCTCGGCTACCGGCACGACCAGATTGTGCAGGCGCGCCAGCTCTTCCAACTGCTCTTCCAAACGCAGCTCGTCGATGTCCGCGACCTCGGAAAGCGTGAGGGAATCGAAGGTCTCTCCCTGCACAGACGCGAGAATCAGAAGGCGCCGCTGCTCCTCCGACAAGACGTCCATCTTCAGCTCGATCATGCTGCGCACGCTCGCCGGCACCTCGCCCTCGAGCTCCTCAATGGGTTTGGTCAGCTGCCAGTGGGTGCTTCGAACAATCGCCTCGCGCTTCACCAGGTACCGGACAACGTCGGTCATGAACAGCGGGCTGCCACCCGTCTTGGTATGCAACCAGGTGGCGAGCTCGGTCGGAAAGCGGTGCTCGTCGAATTCCTGTCCAAGGTAGGCCACCACGTCCTTCTCGTTGAGCAGGTCGAGCCGAATCTCCCTTGAGACCCTGTGTCCTTCCATCTCCAGCAGGATCGGTCGAAGCGCGTGGCCCTCACGCCGCAGATCGGCCGGGCGATAGCTTCCCAGCACCATCAACGGAAGCTGGGAGATGCGCTTGGAAAGGTAAGCGATCAGCTCACATGTTGCGAGGTCGCTCCACTGTAGATCTTCGAGCAGGATGCAGACCGTATAGCTCCGGCCGACCTCCTCGAGCGCGTCGACAAGCTCTCTGCGCATTCGTTCCTGGCTGCCTCCCACCAGCTCCGATTCGAGGCGTTCCCGCGAGGAGCTGTCGCCCAACGAGGCGGGGAAGAGCTGTGTGAACCAGGTCGGTGCTTTCTTCTTCAGAATCGCCCTGAGCAGCGCTCCGTGTCGCGACCCGCACAGCTCGGTCAGTGCATCGAGGAAAGGCAGATACGGCTCACCGGCGCCCAGACGTTGCGAACACCTTCCGGTTGCGACCATCGTCCGGCCGTCTTCGGCGAACGAGGCAACGACGTTCTGAACCAATGTTGTCTTTCCGGTTCCTGCCTCTCCGGTGACCATGACAAAGGTCCCCGACCCCGACATGGCCTCTGACCACAACCGATCGATCTCGGCGACCTCGGCTGCGCGGCCCACCATGTGCGCTGCCCGTTGCTTCTGCTCGGCAATTACGAGGAGCCCCGCGTCCGAAGTCCGGCCGGCGAGCTCGAGCACCGGTAGCGTGTCGGCCTTGGCGGCCGCGCGAACGTGCCGGTCCTTGGTCAGGAGCTGCAGAATCAACTCGTTCCAGCCCGTCGGAAGGTCGACGAGGGTAGCGGGCGCCTCGGGCTCCGCATGGAGGATCCGCCGCGAAATAGCGAAAGGTGTGTCCGCGGCGAAGGGATGCCGGCCGGTCACCAGCTCGTACAGGATCACGCCGAGAGCGAAAAGGTCCGAAGACGCATCGGCAGGTCCACCCTCGAGCTGCTCAGGAGCCATGTAGGGAAGCGTCCCAGCGATCTCCAGCCCCATCGTTTCCTGGACGCTGGTATCCACCGCCGGTCGATGCAGGGCCAGACCAAAGTCTAGGATTTTCACGAGGTCATCTGTGCGGACCATGATGTTCTCGGGCTTGAGATCACGGTGGACGATTCCCACCTCGTGGGCGCGGAGGAGGGCCGAGGCAATCTGCTTGCCGAGCACCGCTACCCGCTGCGGCGGCGTAGGAACCCCGGTCAGCACCTCTCTGAGAGACCCACCATCGATCCACTCCATGACGATGAAAGCCTCACCATTGTGCTCGTCGACATCGTGGATCGTCACGATCGAAGGGTGGTTGAGGGCGGAGGCGGTGCGCGCCTCGGCGAGCGCGTCCTCGAGTTGGTTGGCCGCCTCGCCCTTCGACCTACGAATGACCTTGAGTGCCACGGTCCGGTCGAGCACAGGATCGGTGGCTCGGTAGACGTCGCCGAATCCACCAGAACCGACCTTCTCCTCTACGCGATAGCGGCCTATTTTCGACTCCGGCGCAAGATCCATCATTTCGCTCCTCCTGACCGTAACCGTAGACCGCAATCCGTGCCAGGTATCACAACCTCACCAGACTGACCGTTTGCGAGTCGTACGGGTGCCGGGTACATAGCTGGCCAATCTCGGCAAATCAAAAAGGCCCCCAGCCAAATAGGCCTTTATGTACCTTCTGGAACCATTTCCGGCGATCTCCGTGGCCGACTTCGTTTTGTTCGTTCGCCTATCTGCTCATCTGCTCATTCCTGGTAACATCTTGATATCACTGCTGTCCACTGCTGTCCAGGGCGAACTGGTGGCATTCGGTGCCTCCAGAGGGTGATTGGCACGGTTGCGGGTGTTCGATCCCCTTATGATTCGGTAAATTCAAGGAGCTCGACCGGCATGCCGTTGTGGAGGATCATCGCGACCTTGACGCCCGCCATCGGCGACGACATTTCGCCGATCAGCTCCTTGCCTTCCAGCGCCGCCTCGAGATCGTCCACCTCGAAAGCGACGTGAGGTACGGTGCGAATCAGCTCTGAAACCGGGCTCCCCGGCTCGAAGCGCATCCACTCGACACCGAAGGGGCTGGTTTCGAAACCCGAGACGTGCATCCCGTACTCTTCGAGGTAGAACTCCCCCGGCCGCGGGGTGTCAGTGGGGATTCCAATGTGGTGGTAGCGCCAACCCCACTCGGCAACAGCAAGAGGCGGTTCGTATTCGCTTCGAAGTTTCATTTCTGGTTCGCTCTCCAATCCAACGGTCGCTCGATGGTATCTCGGAACCCGCTCACACAGGAGGAGTTGAGGGCAGGGATTCGGGCACGGATCGATTTCGGATTTCGGATTTCGGATTTCGGATTTGCCGCCCCCCAACTTGCATCCTTCGCCGGGAATCCACAGTCAGCGTGGCGCTGGCGCGGAGGGCCTCGTTGCGAGGGTCGCACGGAATCCGGAAGCTCCTCGCCTGAATTCGGATGCCACCCTTGCGCGCTTGGAAATCTCCAGCCGAGACGGTAGGAAGAGTTGCATGGGGGAGGGGAACGCAGGGTGCTTTTACTTCAATGACTCGAGACATGGCGCCCGCGCCGCAACTTCTTCGAGAAAACGTTTCTCAACATACTCGAGGAAGTCGCTACGATACTCGTCGAGCTCAGTAACACGCGGATCGACCGCCTTCACCGTAACGGTCACAGAGTTTAGGAAAGCAATACCGCCCCCAGGGGAACCGGTGATCTCGACATAGAGTCGAACCTCAGTACCGAGGTCCTCAATGGGAAGAGTTGCCACGAGCATTCCGCCGTTTTGC
>JAOZUP010000371.1 GCA_029938595.1 Thermoanaerobaculales bacterium
TCCCTTTGTAGGCGCGTCCTTCAGGGCGCGCCCCCCGATCTCAATACTCAGGGGGATGGGCGGGCGGCAAATCCGAAATTCGAAATTCGAAATTCGAAATCAACGAGCTTAGCGAGTTGCCCTCGCCCTCCGGTTCGATGACCGCCGGCTGGGCGGCTGAGATCCGCGCTGCGCTTTTGCCCGCGAGCGGGCGCGATCCTCCGACTTCTGGGCGCGATGGGTGGCGATGCGCTCCTTGATCGGTATCTCCAGACGTCCCTCGGGTTGGGCTTTGTAGTCGAAGCCGTCGATCGTGCGACGGGTGATGCTGCGACCTACCGCGCGCTCGATGGCGGCCACCAGCGGCCGTTCCGCGGGCGATGCAAAGGTGAGGGCGTCGCCGACCATGCCGGCGCGAGCGGTTCGCCCGACCCGGTGAATATAGTCGTCGGGTACCACAGGGACGTCGAAGTTGATGACGTGCGGCAAGGCCGCCACATCGATGCCCCGCGCCGCGATGTCGGTGGCCACCAGCACCTTGATGCGCCCGCTCTTGAAGCCGGCGAGCGCGGCCTCGCGCTGCGGCTGGCTTCGGTTGCCGTGGATCTTGTCGCATGAGAATCCGGCGCGCTCCAGCTTCTGGGCGAGGCGGTTGGCACGGTGCTTGGTACGGGTGAAGACGAGGGCGTTCTCGACCTCACCGCGACTGAGCATTTCCTTGAGGAGATTGGTCTTCAGTTGCTCGGGAACCGGCAGGATCGCCTGGCTGATGCCGGTGGCCGGCGCCGAGCGGCGTTCCACGTCAATCCGCACGGGATCCGTCAGAAGGTCCCGGCTGAGCTTGACGATCGGATGCGGGAGGGTCGCCGAGAAGAGCATGGTCTGCCGCTTCTTCGGCAGCCGTGAGAGGATCCTGCGGACGTCCGGCAGGAAGCCCATGTCGAGCATCCGGTCGGCCTCATCAAGGACCAGGAACTCGAGGTGCTCGAAGCGGGCCCACGGGTTTTGCATGAGGTCGAGCAGACGCCCGGGAGTGGCGACCACGATGTCGACACCTGCACGGAGGGCCTTCTCCTGCTTCCCGGGCTTGACGCCGCCAAAGACCGTCGCTGATTTCACAGGCGTGTGACGGGCGAGCGCCTCGATGTGCTCGTGGATCTGCGATGCCAGCTCGCGGGTTGGGGTGACGATGAGCGCGCGGGTACGGCCGCTTGGGGTGCCGGCCATCTGCTGAAGGATAGGCAGCACAAAGGCTGCGGTCTTTCCGCTGCCGGTCATCGCGCACGCCAGTACGTCGCGCCCTGCAAGGGCGGGCGGAATTGCATCCCGCTGGATGGGTGTGGGCTCGGTGAATCCGAGGTCATCGATGCCGCGCGAAATGGCGGGGTGGAGGTTGAAATCAAAGGTTTTCATACACTGTCTTTCTGCGGGCGCACGCTTGGAGCGCGCACCGCGGTCTGCCCGTACGTTCCCCTTCTTCGTGAGAAGTTCGGGTCATTCCGGCTGATTGTGGGAAACGGGAGACTTGCCGGTGAGGCTGCCGTTCGGGGCGGGGAGCCCCTGCGTATTTTCTGCTATCGGTTGGGTTGCGTGGAAGCAACCCGTCTCGGCAGCTGCGACACTATCGCACAAATGACGCTGATTGGCAAGGTGGGGCGCACGCCCGCCAGCCGCGAAGCGGCGGCAGACACATAGCCTGGGGCGTGAGCCCCAGGAAACCGAGCGGATTTTTTTGATCTGGAGCCCTGACGGGGCGACAGACCGCGCCTGTGGCGTGAGCCACAGGCATCTACTCTGTTTTGTCTGTCGCCGCTTCGCGGCTTTGGTCTTTTTATTCGACGCTTTCCTGGGGCTCACGCCCCAGGCTAATTGTCTATCGCGCCTTCGGCGCTCGATGCTCGGAACGACGGGCCCTGGTTACCGTTTCGCGCCTTCGGCGCTCGATGCTCAGATGGGCGGGTCGAACGGCGCGAACTGGGTCACATCTTGTACACTGTTTGGTGCTAAGGAAAAATTATGACTCACGAAATACCATCAGACGCCCGAATCTACGTTGCCGGCCACGCCGGTCTCGTGGGTTCCGCTGTCCTTCGTCGCCTCGAGCGTGAGGGATTCACAAACGTCCTCACCGCCACCCGGGACCAGCTCGACCTGCGTGACCAGGCGGCGGTGAACTACTGGTTCCGCGCCAACCGCCCTGAGTACGTCTATCTGGTGGCAGGAACCGTGGGCGGCATTCTCGCCAACTCGACGCGGCCGGCCGAGTTCATCTACGACAACATGATGATCCACGCCACGGTGGTCCATGCCTCACACCTCTACGACGTCACCAAGCTGCTGTACCTGGGCAGCTCGTGCATCTATCCGCGCGCCTGCCCGCAGCCTATGCGTGAGGAGCACCTTCTGACCTCTGAGCTGGAGCCGACCAACGAGTCGTACGCGGTGGCCAAGATCGCCGGCATCAAGCTGTGTCAGGCCTACCGGCGTCAGTACGGACGCACCTTCGTTTCTGCCATGCCCACCAACCTCTACGGGCCCAACGACAATTTCGACCTCGAAAGCTCCCACGTCTTGCCGGCGATGATCCGCAAGTTCCACGAGGCAAAGCAGGAGGGTAGCGACGAGGTCATGATCTGGGGAAGCGGCAGCCCGCGCCGCGAGTTTCTGCACGTTGACGACCTGGCCGACTCGTGCCTCTTCCTCATGCAGAACTTCGACGAGGAGTCCCACATCAACGTCGGAACCGGTGAGGACGTGACCATCCGCGAGCTGGCGGAGATCGTGGGCGCGGTCGTCCACCCTGACGCCCGCCTGGTTTTCGACACCACCAAACCCGACGGCACCCCGCAAAAGCTCCTCGACGTTTCCCGTCTCCACGCCCTGGGTTGGAAGCACAGCATCGAACTCAGGGAAGGCATCAAAACCACCTATTCCTGGTTCTTGGAAAACCTGGAATCGGGGTTGCGGGGGTTGCGAGGGGGGGATAGTGCGACCGGTAGTGAGCGTCGTCCAGGAGGCAATCCGTGAAATGTGAGCCCCTTTTCCCGCCGCCGTGGCCGGATCTGACCGGCCGCCGTGCCCTCATCACCGGCATCACCGGCCAGGATGGTTCGTACCTCGCCGAGTTCCTGCTCTCGAAAGGCTACGAGGTCTGGGGCGTCGTCCGCCGCAGCTCGTCCATCACCACCTGGCGCATCGATCACCTCTACGAGCCACCGTGGATAAAGGAAAAGCGCCTCAATCTGGTCTACGGCGACCTCAACGACGCCTCGTCCCTGAACCGAATCCTCAAGACCGTGCGGCCCGACGAAATCTACAACCTGGGTGCGCAGTCGCACGTCAAGGTTTCCTTCGAGATCCCCGAGTACACAGCCGAGGTCGTCGGCGTTGGTGCGGTGCGCCTCCTGGAGGCCATGCGCGAGCTCGGTCTCGATGCTCGTTTCTACCAGGCGTCCTCTTCCGAGCTCTTCGGCAAGGTGGTGGAAAGCCCACAGACGGAGGCCACGCCGTTCTACCCGCGCAGCCCCTACGCGGCGGCCAAAGCGTACGCCTTCTATATCACCCGCAACTACCGCGAGGCTTACGACATTTTCGCCGGCAACGGCATCCTGTTCAACCACGAGTCACCTCGCCGGGGCGAGACCTTCGTGACCCGCAAGATCACCATGGCCACCGCGCGAATCAAAGCCGGCCTCCAGGACACCGTCTATCTCGGGAATCTCGACGCCAAACGAGATTGGGGCTTCGCCGGTGACTACGTCCAGGCCATGTGGCTGATGCTGCAGGCAGACGAGCCCGACGACTTCGTGATCGCCACGGGTGAGACCCACTCGGTTCGCGAGTTCTGCGAGCTCGCCTTCGAACGCATCGGGCTGCCGCTGTCCTGGGAGGGCGAAGGGCTCGAGGAAAAGGGCCTCGGCCCCGACGGCCAGTGCCTCGTTCGCGTCGAGCCCCGTTACTTCCGACCCGCCGAGGTCGAATTTCTACTCGGTGACCCATCGAAAGCGCGAGACGAACTCGGCTGGCGTCCGGAAACCGATTTCAAGACTCTCGTCAACATGATGGTTGACGCGGATCTAGAAAGCCTGTAAGCCGAAATCACGCGTTCTCAGCGTGCAATTTTGGTGCTGCAGGAAAGTCCGCTTGGCAGGCGGGACGCCTGCCCCACAAGGCTGACCGGCTGAATAGCTTGGAACGC
>JAOZUP010000048.1:0-3612 GCA_029938595.1 Thermoanaerobaculales bacterium
GGCGCGAGGCCGCCCTCCAGGCCGATGCCCATGACACGGCATCCCTCTTCCTTCTCGATGATCTCCTTGAGGCGGTTTTGCAGGCGAACCGTCAGCTCCTGAGCGTCCTGGTAGTCCCTTGCGCTCAAAATTAGAAACATGGCCTCCTGCATGCTGATGTTCGACTCGGGGTACTCCTTCTCCGTATGTCTGCCGCCCATGCCGCAGTTGCGGAACTGCCAGGGCGCAGCGACCGGTCCCAGCCGTGGATGGATCGCTTCCTGGATCCGTTCCCGCACCATCTTGCGTTTGAGCTCGGGACAGCGCTTCAGCCAGCCCGAGACCTCGGCCACCGAGCTCGCCTTCTCCCGAGCAAGGCGCTCCCGCTCTTTGAACTCCCGGTACTTCCCGGGATCGGCGAATCGAAAATCGAGGAATGCCACCAGACCGATGCCCAGGAAAACCCTCCCGACGTTGATGGCTGCGTCAAGATCACCAAAGAGTCCGACGGCAATCAGTACGGCTGCCACCGGAAGGCAGGCGATGGCCACGTTGCGGCTGGCCCGCGGTCCCGCCGCGGCAACGGCCAGGTTGTACGGGGCGTCGGGATAGTAGTTGAGCCCCTCTTTCTTGACCCCGGGCGCCTTGCCGGAGGGGATGCGCAGGAACATCCCGATCAGGAACAGAAGGCGCCCGAAGAACGGCCGGTCGAGCTTTTCCCTGGTCTCGGTCGCGACCGGTTCGTTCAGCGCATTGAGTCGCGCAGCCGTGACGAAGTGCCCGAGCTCATGCAGCGCGATGCCGGCATGGAATGAGATCGCCATAAAGAAAGCCGAGACCAACGTCTCCCAACTGGCGAAAACGAATCGCAGGACGTCCGTCTTGAGGACAGCCGTCGCGGGCAGCACCAGGATGGATGAGATGAAGGCGACGTGGAACGAGACCAGGATGTGGTTGGCAATGACCCAGCCTTCCTGGAGCAAGGAGCACGGCGATGTGTTTGCCCTGTGCACAATCAGTTTCGATCCGTCCCTCTCACCTGAAGCCTACCGCGTCCGCCGAGTAGCAGCGATCAAACAACTTTTCGCAAATCATCTTCCATAACTTTAGCCCGTTCTTCTCACTATGTCGCGTAACGAGGTCTGTGAGATGTTGAGATATCGGCCTCGTGCAATATTCCTGTCATCCCGAGCGAGGGAGTCCGACAACCGAGTCGAGGGATGCCCCGGGTGTTCGGAGGGACGCTCAGGAAAGGAATGCCTTGCCGACCCGGAGGGGATCCTTCGACTCATTCCGGCCTGCGGCCTCCACTCGCTTCCAATGACATAGGTGGGACTGTCGGTCTGAGGAGGACCAAACCCGCCAGCTCGCTATCGGTATCGCTATCGGTATCGCTATCGAATGGCCGGATTGGTACGGGGCCCATCGATAGCGATTGCGATACCGATAGCGATACCGATCACGGGTCGGCTACCCGTTTTCATTTCTTGTATTGTCGGCACGAGGGGCCCTGGAAGGCTCTGGATGACAGCTATCCGATTGTTGCAAGAGGCTCATATGCAAGCTAACCCGCAGAACTCAACCACCGGCCTGCACGGTCACGACGGGCGCCTTTTGGCCGCCGCCGGATTCCGCCAACGAGAACATGAGCTGCATGAAGCCCAGCGTCCTCTTGGACCGGAAGTCTTCGTTGTCGATCCAGAACCACATGCCGTCGTACCGCACCATGACGAAGACGTCGCCGGGCTTCTCCATCGAGGAGTGGACGTGGATCATCGGTTTGAATCCGAGATCCTCTATCGCCTCGGCGTCATGCGATGGACGAGTCCGGCCCGCCGTGATGTGCTCGGGGGGAACCTCGATCCACAGGGCGAGATCCAGGAGCATCTCGAGGATCGACCGGGTGAGCATGGCGATCTCGTTTCCCCCGGCCGCTCGGCCTCCGAAAACGAGCCGGTACTCTGACAGCCCCGGGTCCAGCCCGAGGATTTCACCGAGCCGAGCTCGGTTGAGTTTCATCGCTTGCGACTCGGCAGCTCGGATGATGATTATCGCCACATCGTCAGGCGCCCTTTTCTCGACCCGGAACGAGAGTCCTCCGGCAGCCTGAATTTTCTGCATGAGCAACACCATCTCGTAATATTCCGATTGATCTCCGAGCGATCCGACGACTTCAGCCGCGGCGACGCCGTTGATCGACCGGACCGCGAGTCGCAAGATGAGATCCGCGCGCCAACCGGCCTGGATCAGGGACATGATGGTCTGCGGCGGAATGGGCGTCATGACGCTGCGGGTGAACTCGGCGCCGCTCATGGGCGTGTAGGTGATGGTGGGCCGGTCCGCATAACCCCCGCTCACACCCAGTGGCGGCGCGGCGGCGGCCTGTAGCTCGTATGGGGGTGCCGCAGCACTGACCCTCCCGTCGATGGAGTACTGGCTGATCACCGAGGTGACTCGAAGGAACAGCGGGGCTTCGGCGTAACGCAGCCCCACCATGTTGAGCAGCATTTGCTCCTTGGCCGAATCGCGGATTGCCTCGACGTAATCGAAGCGGTCGCGCGGAATCGTCTGTGGACCGATGCTCGAGCAACCCACCCCCAGCAGAACGATCGCTACCGTCGAACCTGCGCGTCCCCAGATCGCCATCATGGGTCCTGCCTCCTGCCGTGTGACTACGAAAGGTATCCCACAGCGGCTCTGCCGGCGTCAAGAACATCGGCGCTGAACAGTGGCAGTGCTCGGCAATTGACGCCTGGATAAATCAATTGCTTGTTCAACTATAAAACTGTTTTCGCAAGACGAATTGACTTTCTATCCACATCGTGTTGTCCTGTCCCAAACCAGTACAGGGCGCACGCGCCCCGGCAAGTGGTGCGTGGCGCGGGGAGGTCGATCATGCGGCGTCTCGAATGTGTGGCGGTTGTGGCTTTTTGGCTGGTCATATCGGCGGCGGCCCGAGCGGACGCCCAGGTGACCATCAGCTACCCAACGACTTATTGCCAGATCGGTCAAGAATGCACCCTGAATGTCAAGGTCAACTCGGGAGCCGCCCTGGGTCGGCTCGCGGTTGTCCTTCAATATGACAACAGCAAGATCCAGGTAACTGGACTCACCGGTGGCGGCTACATGCCGGTGCAGAGCAAACTCTTGTTTTGGAACGACATCTGTACGGCGACGACGCTTTGTAATGCGCCCGGAGGATGTGGGCAGATCGATTACGTGGGTTTGGATTCGGGCAATGCCAGCAGGGGGTACGGAACCCTGTTTACCATCACCTACAAGGTGACGGCGACGACGACCCTTGCCTGGAACCCGTGCGACGCCTGGTGCAACCAATGGATCTGCGCTTCGCAGACACCGTTTGCGAAAACATACGACGGACAGACAACCTACTCCATGAGTTTTTCACCAGGAACGATCAACGCCATGATCGATCCCCTCCTGGACTCGGACGGCGATGGAATTCCCGATGTCACCGAGAATGCGACCGGCACGGATCCTAATGACGCCGACTCCGACGATGATGGACGATCGGATGGCGACAACGGGACGGAAGACGCCAATGCGGACGGCGTCGTCGACCCCGGTGAAACCGATCCCAGGGACGCCGATTCCGATGACGACGGGATCTTT
>JAOZUP010000048.1:3622-4643 GCA_029938595.1 Thermoanaerobaculales bacterium
TACGGACGTCCTTAATCCCGACACGGACGGTGACGGGATCTTTGACGGCACCGAAGTTGGTCTCACAGCACCCGAGACACCGGACACCGACGTCGGCGCCGGGCATTTCGTGGCCGACGCCGATCCGTTGACGACCACCGACCCCACCAACGCCGACTCGGATGGCGATGGCGTCCCGGACGGGATCGAGGACGTGAACCGCAACGGGGCATACGAACCTTCACGAGGCGAGTCGGATCCCGAGGACGACGGTTCCCAACCGGCGCCCCAACCCGTGTCAACCTCCGCCCGGATTCTTCTCCTCGGTGACGGCGAGGCAGAGGGCCAGATTCAGACCGCGCTCGAGGCCGCCGGCTTCGATGTCACCGTGATCGAATACTACTACGATTGGGACGGCGTGACGCCTGACGTGGACGGCTTCGATGTGGTCGTACTGCTCGACGGTGAGGCCAACGGATACGAACTGTACGAGGCCGCGGGTGACGCGATTCAGGCATTCGTGGCCAAGGGCTGCGGCTTCGTGATGACCGAGTGGACGGCATATGACGTGTGCTCCGAGTACAAGACCGGAGCAATTGTCGACGTGATGCCGGTAACCTCGGCCCCCGATTGCTCCTACGACTATGGTTTCGACTGGCTCGTCACCGGCACCCACGCCCTCACGTCAAATGTGCCGGCAAGCTGGTACGACGACGCGGCGTCGGGCTATGTGGACCCATACCCCGGCACCATCGTCCTGATGAGGGACCCCGATGACACTCCGCTGTTGTCATTCAGCACCGAGCTCGGTGGCACTGTGATCCACCTCAACCATGACATGACCTACACGACAGACACGATCGAACCCAACGCACTGCAGCTGATGGTCAACGCCGTCGGCTTCGCCGCCTGGAGCTGCCCGATGTTCACCGACGCCTTCGAGTCGGGGAACTGCGACACCTGGTCTGCCACCGTCGGACTCGTTCCCTGATCGACGGCGTGCCGTCTACCGGAGGGAGTCCTCGTGGCGGGGGGGGGGGGG
>JAOZUP010000048.1:4653-14649 GCA_029938595.1 Thermoanaerobaculales bacterium
CGCCTACAAGGGTTGCCAGGAGATCTGTAGGCGGGTCCTTCAGGGCCCGCCACCATCCAGTTTCAATCTCGCCCGGCTGGTCGGCCAACCTGAATAGAGCGGATATGCAGGATGGTGAAATATGCTAGTGACGACCTACCCGACGACCCTGGGATCGCCTCATCTGTGCAGCAGGCTCGTCCACGTCGTTGCAGTCGGAGTTGTTGATGAAATCGATGATGTCCTTCCACCAGTCGAGGGGGGCATCGTCAAGTTCATCGGCCCAGAGTGCCTCCTCAGCTCCTATAATGACGTCGCCTACGGTCATGGTGCTTTCGAAGTCCTCGGGCAGGTCGTCCGGCAATTCCTCGTCACCGGGGCACAGCTCGTCAAGCGTCTGATCGGGATCGATCCTCTCGCTCACGATGTTGAACCACAGCGTGAGCAAATGGCGGGTGAGCCGGTCGGCAGCCGATTCGGCGAGCTGCGGGTGGCACAGAAGTGTTTGGGCCTCCGCCAACGTGAAGGTCTCGTCCTCGAAAAGCTCCGCGAAGACAGACGATTCCTTATTGATCTCGTCGAGGAAGGCTTCGAGCTCGTCTT
Source organism: Thermoanaerobaculales bacterium (assembly GCA_029938595.1). Classification (GTDB taxonomy): domain Bacteria; phylum Acidobacteriota; class Thermoanaerobaculia; order Thermoanaerobaculales; family Sulfomarinibacteraceae; genus Sulfomarinibacter. The sequence goes on from JAOZUP010000048.1 coordinate 5,236, forward strand.
CCGTGTAGGTGGCGTTGTGCCTATCTTCCAAGGCAAAGCGAATCCGGTTGCACCAGAACCCCGGACCGCCAATCTCCCCGTCGTTCGCCTGCTCACCAACTGCCACCACTGCCCTGCTGCACTCTTCTGGATCTTCGTTTCCTACCAAGGCCACGCAGGCGGTGTTAACGACCTTGTGGCCGTCTGTCAACGGCTGGTCGAACGCCACGGTCACCGTGAATATTGCGGGCACACCAGGGGCAAGAACCGAGGTGAGGGTCCAGGTGATCGGATCACCCGCCAGATCGTCCGGTGGCGGATCGACCTCCATGACAGTGAAAGCCGGGACCGGGTTGCCGGTCTCGGGATCGATAACAGTCGGGAGATTTTCGGTAACGATCACTCCGCCCAAGGGGTCACAGTCCACGGAGCTCTCAACCTCGATCGTGAAGACTACCTCGTCGTCGATATCGACGCCGGTGATGTCCGCAGACTTGTCGACGGTCACCGCCGGACATTCGGCTTCAACGGCCTCGCCCAGGATCACGGTCACATCATGGCCGGATGGATTCACCACGCCATAGCAGACCTCGGTCTCTTTCTTCATCTTGAAACCTTGAGCGATCGCGTCGAAGTGAACCTCCAGGCCGTCGGCCCCAACGATCACGACCTCGATCTCGACGGTATCGCCGGCCAGGATCTCGGCGGCCGAGTCGGTGGTGGGCGAGCCGGTGTTGAAGATCGGAACCGTCGTATAGTCGGCCGGATAGATACCGTGTCGGGGAACCAATTTTTCATCGCACGGCCGCCACGGAGTGCCGGGCTGGAGGTCTCCCGAGACGATGGTCTCCTCGCCGCCGGGCCAGATCAGTGTGACGCTACCGTCCGCCAGCAGACCTAGGTCATTTACAGCGACCACCAGCGAGACGTCGTAGGCGGTATCATCGTCTCCTCTGCCGCGATTCTCAACGACCAGCATGAATTCACCGTGGGTGACCACGTGACCTCCCGCGCGGGGATCGTCCACATCGGGGTAGAGCCAGAGCTGGGTCTTGGCCTCGGAAGTGCCCGGGGCCGCAACCAGCAGAGCCATCGTCACAAGGAGGATGACTGACAAAAACCCACCGAACCTACACGCCGAGCGTCCTGAAGCCGAAGTGGTCATGATGTGCTCCTTTTCTCGCCGAAATAGTACCAGACATGTGCTGCGACTATCGCATCCCGGCTCCGAGCGAAGGCTTCCACCCTGGCCGGTCGCACGATTCGCAGCGGCCTTCTCCCAACGTAATGCCGTCGCAGCATCGGAGCTGTGACTGAAATCACCAAGACGTGTCCGGTCCCCGAGGCTGTTCCCTCCAGATTCAGCTTCCGATGACGTAGGTGGGACTGTCGGTCTGAGGAGGACCAAACCCGCCAGCTCGCTATCGGTATCGCTATCGGTATCGCTATCGAATGGCCGGATTGGTACGGGGCCCATCGATAGCGATTGCGAGACCGATAGCGATAGCGATCACGGGCCGGCCACCCGTTGTCATTTCTTGCATTGTCGGCCCACACGGGACCTGGAAGGCTCAGGAATATGTCGTTGCCGGTAAATTTGCCTACAGCCTCGTAGTCATTGCACATGATGAGAAAGACGGCGTAGAATCGGCAGCGCTGCGCGGCGCCTATCCCGTCTGCAGCTGATCAGGAGGAACTCATGAGAAAGAACGGTCTCGCCCTGGTTCTGGTCCTTGGAGCTGGCCTGCTCGTGCCGAACGTGGTCGGGGCGATCGATGTCACCGACACGAAGTTCCTCAGCCAGCCGGCCATCAGCGCCGAGCACATCGCCTTCGTCTACGCCAACGACCTCTGGGTGGCGAACACCGACGGGACCCATCCCCGCCGCCTCACATCCGATGAAGGCGTCGAGTCCAACCCCGTCTTCTCTCCCGACGGCGCCTGGATCGCCTTCAATGCCCAGTACGACGGCAACACGGACGTGTACATCGTACCCATCCGGGGGGGCATCCCGGAGCGGCTGACCTGGCACCCGTACGCGGACGGCGTGTGTTCCTTCACTCCCGACGGCAAGGCCGTACTCTTCCGGTCCGGGCGGAACGTCTTCACCAACCGGCACAGCCAGCTCTTCACGGTGCCGGTCGAGGGAGGGTTCCCCGATCCGCTCGATCTGCCTTTCGCCGTCAAGGCATCCTACTCACCCGACGGAAGCAGATTGGCATATACACCCCTCAGAGACCGTTTCCGGCAGTGGAAAAATTACCGCGGCGGCACGGTAACAACCATCTGGCTCTACACCTTCGCCGATAACAGCGTTGAGAAGATCCCCCAGCCGGAGGGTCGCAGCAACGATACGGATCCCATGTGGATCGGCACCAGGGTCTACTTCCGATCAGACCGGAACGGCGAGCTCAACCTCTTCTCGTTCGACCCGGCAACCAAGGCCGTCGAACAGCACACTCACTACACCGACTTCCCCATCGTCGGATCCTCCCACGGTAACGGCAAGATCGTCTTCGAGCAGGCGGGCACGATCCACTCGTATGATGTTGCAACCGGCCGCACCGCCGACCTGACGATCGGCGTCGCTACGGATCTCCAGGAGCTCCGCCCACGTTTTGTCAAGGGCGCAGACTACATCCGCAGCGCCGACCTCTCCCCTTCCGGCTCGCGGGCGGTGTTCGAGTTCCGCGGCGAGATCGTCACCGTCCCCGCCGAGAAGGGCGACCCGCGCAACCTGACGCTCACTACCGGAACGCATGAGCGAAATCCCGTCTGGTCGCCCGACGGCACATCCATCGCCTACTTCTCCGACGCATCGGGCGAGTACGAGCTGCACGTGGCTCCGCAGGACGGGAAAGGGGACGTCACGAGGTTAGGGCTCGACGGTACGGGCTTCTACAACGGCCTCAGCTGGTCGCCCGACTCGAAAATGCTGGCCTTCGAGGACAACGGCCGCAATCTCTACACAATCGACCTCACCACTGGTGAGACGACGAAGGTCGACGCGGAACCCATCTACAACCCGGGCGCCTTCGGCGGCATCGGCGCGGTCTGGTCGCCCGACTCCAAGTGGCTTGCCTACACCACCAACAACACCTCAAACATGGAGCAGGTGTACCTCTGGTCGATCGAGAGGGAGAAGGTGTTCACCATCACCGACGGACTGAGCGATGTTGGGAATCCCGCTTTCGACAAGGGTGGCAAGTACCTGTACTTCTTCGGCTCGACCGACGCCGGTCCGGTGCGGCAGTGGTTTGCCATGTCCAACGCCGATATGGAGATGACACGCAACCTCTACCTCGTCACCCTCCAGAAAGGCGTCCCCTCTCCCCTGGCAAAGGAGAGCGACGAAGAAGAAGGCAACGGTGAAAAAGAAACCGAGGACACAGACGAGGGAAACAACGATGACGAAGAAGAAGTGGAACCCTTGATCATCGACTTCGACGGCTTCGCCGAACGCATCGTCACCATCCCGGTGGAGGCCGCCGACTATTCGAGCCTCCAGACTGGCGAAGAGAACAAGATCTTCTACCTCAGGGCCGACGCGGATACGGACGGCCCGAACCAGCCAGGCTCCACGCTCATGATGTATGACCTCGAGGAGAGGGAGGAAGAGGAGCTTTTCGACGCCTACGCCTATGTGGTCTCCGATAACGGGAAGAAGATCCTCTTCCTGAACGGCAGCACGTGGAGCATCGCCGACGCCGGCAAGAAGCCCGAGCCCGGCAAGGGCGCGCTCGACATCGATGCCATTCAGGTGCGCATCGACCCGGCGGCCGAATGGGAGCAGATCTTCGAGGAGGTCTGGCGAATCTACCGGGATTACTTTTACGCCACCAACTACCACGGTGCCGACTGGGATGCCATGCGGGAGCGCTACCGTCCGTTCGTTCCCCACCTCGCCAGCCGCGCCGATCTGAACCGCCTGATCCGCTGGATGGCCAGCGAGCTGGCGGTCGGCCACAACAACGTCTTCGGCGGCGACTACCTGCACGAGACTGAGACCATCCCCGGCGGTCTCCTGGGCGCCGATTTCGAGATCGAGAACGGCCGCTATCGAATCACCAAGGTCCTCGGCGGGTTGAACTGGAACCCCGACCTCGTCTCTCCCCTTACCGAACCGGGCGTCGAAGTGGAGGCCGGCGAGTACCTGCTGGCCGTCAACGGCGTGGATCTGGTGCCGCCGGACAACCTGTGGCGCCACTTCGAGAACACGGCCGGGAAGATCGTCGAGATCACGGTCGGCCCCGGTCCTTCAATGACCGGTGTCCGGACCGTCAAGATCGTGCCCATAGAGAGCGAGTACGCCCTTCGGAACCGGGACTGGGTCGAAGGCAACATCACGAAAGTGGACAGGGCCACCGGCGGGCGGGTCGCCTACGTCTATCTGCCCAACACGACGACCCTGGGGCACACCTACTTCAAACGTTACTTCTTCCCGCAGGTGCACAAGGACGCCATCATCGTCGACGAACGCTTCAACGGCGGCGGCCAGATCGCCGATTACTACATCAACATCCTGCAACGTCCCTACATCAGCCACTGGCACATGCGTTATGGTCAGGACCTATCGACACCCCAGGGCTCAATCCAGGGCCCCAAGGTCATGCTCATCGACGAAACCGCCGGCTCCGGCGGCGACCTGCTGCCCTACATGTTCCGCAAGTTCAAGCTCGGAAAGCTGGTTGGAAAGGCGACGTGGGGCGGTCTCGTCGGCATGCTCGGGTACCCGGTGCTGATGGATGGCGGGGGCGTCACGGCGCCCAACGTGGCGATCTGGGATGAAGACGGCTGGGTCGTCGAAAACGTCGGCGTGCCGCCGGATATCGAGGTCGAACAGACACCGGCCGAGGTCATCGCCGGCCACGATCCCCAACTCGAGAAGGCCATCGAGGTCATCCTGAAGGAGCTGGAGGCAAATCCCCCGACCACGCTCGAACGACCGCCCTATCCGGTGCGGATCTGGCAGGAGTAACGAAAACTGTCCGCCCCGTTTTGCTAAACTCGGCCGGTCGCATACTCAATATGGAGGTCAAAATGGGGCTCAACAGAATTCTCGTCGTTGGGTTGCTGGTGGCCATGGTGGCCGGGGCATGGACGGTCGCTGCACAGGAGGTTCCGGAGGCGTCCTCGATCGTGTTGATCCTGGACGGTTCGGGCAGCATGTGGGGGCAGGTGGAGGGCACACCCAAGATCACCATCGCCAAGGAGACGATGGCTTCGATTGTCGAGTCGATGCCCGACACCGCCCGGGTCGGGCTCATCCTCTACGGTCACCGCCGCAAGGGCGACTGCGACGACGTGGAGCAGGCGGTCGCGCTGGGGTTGGTGGACAAACCGGCGCTGTCGGCCGCAATCGAGGGCATCAACCCCAAGGGGAAGACCCCGATCACCCGTTCGCTGCGGGCGGCGGTGGACATCCTCCGGACCGAGGAAGGGACCTCCACCGTGGTGTTGGTAAGCGATGGCGAGGAGACCTGCGATCCCGACCCCTGCGCCGCAACACGCGAGCTCAAGGCGGCGGGTGTTGACTTCGTGGTCCACGTGATCGGCTTCGGCGTGAACGATGAACAGAGGGCGGAGCTCGAGTGCATCGCGGACGCCGGCGGCGGCAGGTACTTCACCGCGGCAAACGCGGAGGACCTGGAGTTCGCCGCTCGGACCGCCACCATGGTGTCGGTCGAGGAGCCGGCGAGCGGCGAGGGCCGGCTGTGGATCGACGAACCAGCCGTCGCGGCGCCTGGGGGCACGGTGGTGGTGCACTTCGAGGCGGCGCCGACCTTCCACGACAGCGCATGGGTGGGCGTCGTGCCGTCGGAGGTGCCCCACGGCAGCGAGGCCGAGAACGACCGTCACGACCTCGGTTACGAGTACCTGAGAAAGCGCACCTCGGGAACCCTCGAGATGAAGGTCCCGGTTCAGGCCGGCACCTACGATGTCCGGATGCACGACTCGGATCGTGACGGCCGCGAGGTGGCGTCGGCGTCGTTCGAGGTCCAGAAGGTCACCGGCAAGATCTGGCTCGACAAGACCGATTTTGCCACCGGCGAGGCCATTAACGCGCACTTCCAGGTTCCACCCGGTCTCAGCTCGAGCGCCTGGGCCGGGATCATCCCGGCCGACGTGCCCCACGGCAGCGCGGCCACGAACGACGAGCACGACCTGAGCTACTGGTACCTGAGTGGGAAAACCGAGGGGACGCTGAAATTCCCGGCGCCGAGCAGCGAGGGTCGCTTCGACATCCGACTGAACGACAGCAGCGGCGACGGCAGCGAGATCGCATCGGTGACCTTTACCACCACCAAGGCCTCGGCCGAGGTGTGGCTGGACCAGAAGACGTTCTTCCCCGCCGCCAAAATTCCGGTGAGTGTCAAGGCTCCGGGGGCGCTCGGCAGTTCGGCGTGGATCGGCGTGGTGCCCTCGGACATCCCCCACGGGAGCTCGAGCGAGAACGACCGGCACGATGTGAGTTACGCCTATGTCAAAGGGCTCGCCGAGGGCACCGTCACCGTCGGTGCACCCAAGAAGGCAGGCAGCTGGGACGTTCGGCTCCACGACTCGACCGACAGCGACGGCAACGAGATCGCGTTTGCGAGCTTCACGGTCGAGATCCCCATGGCGGATCTCGAGATCCACGAAACCGTGTACGAACCCGGACAGAAGGTCACGGTGAGTTTCAAGGTTCCCGAGGGCCTGTCAACCAACGCATGGGCGGGCGTGGTGCCGTCGGATGTGCCCCACGGGAGCGCGGCCACCAACGATCAGCACGATCTGCAATACCGATACCTGAGTGGAAAAACGTCCGGCACATTCGACTTCGACGCTCCCGAACAGTCGGGCTCGTACGACATCCGATTGCACGACACCTCCGGCAACGGCAACGAGATCGCCTCGGTGACCTTCACCGTGAGGTAGGCGCTTCTACACCGGGTTTCGCAGAAAGGGCGGCGCTCCGGTCATTCCATGCGACGCATCAAATCCGCGAGACGCGGGTCGCCGCGCAGCGGTTCAAACAGGTATTCCTCCCCGATCCAGGGGAGCCAGGGGGGGGAACGGATCTCGTATGGCTGCTTGAGGGATAGGCTCTCCTGAGAGCCTGGGTGGCCGGCCGATTTCGATCGAGAGAGAAACATCGGCTCACTGCTTGAAATTCGTTGCGTCAAAACCCATATTTCCCCATGAACCGATAAGGCCACAACCTGCGGAATCTCGGAACGGATTTTCTCAAGGGACGGGGGTATGGATATGAAGTCGAATCAGACGACCGAATCGATGGCACTGAAAGCGACCCTGATAATTCTCGCATTTTTGCCTTGTATGGTCTCGACACCCTCGTTCGCAGCTGATGATTGTGAATTCGGTGACAGGGGCGCGGTCGTCAGCAAATGCGAGAACCCTGACATGCCAGCGAATTGGGAGGAGTTATATGAGCCGTACTGGGAGTGCATGGACCGCGAGGAGCCGAAAGACGATCCGAACGTCACCGTGTCTCAAGAACCCGATGTCTTCGCCTCGCAACGATGCAAGCATCTCGACCCGAGGATCGACTTCACCACTGCGATGTCCATCGCGACTCGGATTGCCGAGCTCCACACCACCGCCTGTTTCCACTTGATAGGAAGAGACATCGTCGAGCAATATAGGGCGCATGGAGAGGCGGAAGGGTGGAGTGAGCTCATCAAGCCGCCGGGCTACAAGATCCCGGAGTACTCGTTCGAGGTCGTCTTTGACTCGGTGGCCGAGGAGATCGTCAACAGGGAGGGGAAACCGGGTTCGAGCCTGACGATCGACCTTTACTACGATGGTGACGAGAGGATCCACGTCAAGTCGTGGAAAACGACCAGCCCCACGTACACGAGCACCAGCCACACACATCGGATGTTCAAGAACCGCGATGCTCTCATGCGGCAGGATGCGCCCCTCCAGAATCTCCTCTGGGAGTTCGAGCAGACGCCGACCAATTGCCAAATTACGCCCGAGGAGATCTCCGTTCGGGAGAACGAGACCACGGAAATCAACTTGGCAGGGTTCACTGGCAAGACCGGGCCCTCAAAGTCGTTCAATCGGATCGTCGTCACGGTCGACAAAGGCGAAATCCTCAACGGTGAACCGCTGGAGTCCGATCCGGACGCCCGTGTATTCAAGATCGGCGACGGAGATGTTTCCGTGACGTATGCCGCTCCAGGTTCGTGTGGGATCGAGGGAGACACAATCCACGTCTACAACTCGTGCGATATCGCCAAGACCAGCCTGATTCCACTGTCGCAGACGAAACAGCGGGACGAGATCGCCAGCAAACAGATCACCTGTCCGGCGTCCGTGTGGACCGGGACCGCCACCCTCACACTGACCGTTCGCCTCGACTGCGAACAATCGGGTCCAGAAGGTCCCTATAGGGAAAGGCAATACCGACAGCACGACAGGCAGTCGGAAAAAGCAACCATGAAGGTTCGATGCAACGACATTGAACTCGTCGACAACCCGTTAGAGGTGAAGACAGGTGGCAGCGACATTTTCGTGTCAGGAACCCATCGCAGATCCATTGACGAGTCGGAGTTTCTGGAGTGGCGGGCGGGTGGCGAGTTCCGGCGAAACACCCTCCAGACCCTACGTGGTAACGCCTCGTGTGAGGTCTCCCCCGACGCGCTGAGCCTGTCGTTTCGCAAGGCGGAGATGGCCAGCGCCGACGAAATGAGGAGACTCATGCAGGAGATGGGCGAGGCCATGAACGACCCCGACCGATACGAAGAGCTCAGCGCGCAGCTCGACGCCCTCCTGAATCCGGCGAGTGACGACGCCAGCACCCCCCTCAAGGGCATCGTTCAGTACATCTTGGACTGCCCCATTGATGCCAAGTTAAGAAATGTGCTCAAACAGTGGAACGGATTCAAGGGCGTGGTCGAAACCACGGAGGAAGAGGCCGATCTTGAAATCGCGTTCGCCGGCTGGACCGGTGAGTTCGAGGCGACATACCTGAGGGGGACTGAAGGTGATGACAGGATCGAGGCGATGTACACCACGACCATTCCCCCCTCACCCTCTGCCGGATCATCCTCTGAATGCCCGGAGGAAATCTTGACGTTCACGTTCAATCTCACCCTCACCCGCGAGCCGGAGGACTGACCGAGAAAAAGTGCCGGAGGTTTTGGCAACGACCTCCACTACATCTCCACGAGCTCGACCCTGCGGTTGAGTTTCCGCCCATTTTCATTCTTGTTTGAGCCGATCGGACAGAGCGGTCCTGCCCCCTTTTCGATCAACCGATTTGCAGCTATTCCATATTCATTCACCAAGGCCTGGACGACCGCAGCGGCTCTTCTTAATGAGAGTGCGACATTGTATTCAAACTTGCCGGTCATGTCGGTGTGCCCTACGATGTACAGCTTCAAATAGCTGTTGGTCTTGAGAATATCGGCGATAGCCTGAAGACTG
>JAOZUP010000372.1 GCA_029938595.1 Thermoanaerobaculales bacterium
GTGGTGGCAACGGACGCCGAGGGTCGAATTGTCTATATGAACGAGCCGGCCGAGAGTCTGACGGGTTGGAGGGGTTTCGACGCATTCGAGCACGAGGCGACCGATGTCATCCACCTCAACGAGGCGGAGGACGGGACGCTGATCGGGCACCCGGTGTCCAGCGTTCTTCAAGACGCCAACGAGGACGCCAGGTCACGGAACTCGATCTTGACGTCCCGATCGGGCTCACAGCAACCGATCAGCCACCGGGTGACTCCGGTTCGGGACCAGTCTGGAGATCTCCTCGGCGCCGTCGTCACCATCCGCCGGCGCCGAGACCTCCCGCAGGACGACTCGCCGGTCATCGAAGACACCCAGATCGACGCCCTGACCGGGCTTGTAACCCCCGCCCTCCTCACGGACTACTTGGGCGACTCCATCGTCCGCGCGAGCAATAGTCAAACCATGGTGGCTGTGTTCCAGGTCGATATCGACCGCTTCGGCGCGGTCACCGAGTCGCTGGGCCCCGGGATCAGCAACTTGCTGCTCGCCGGCATCGCGGCCCGGCTGCAGAAGTTCGTTCGAGTCTCCGACTCCGTAGCCCGGGTTCGTGAGAACACATTCGCGGTCATCCAGCCCGACCTCGAGCACGCCGGTGGGGCGGTCATCCTGGGTGAGAAGCTGGTTCACATCTTCGGGGATCCCTTCGTCATCGGCAGCCATGAGATCGCCGTCACCGCCAGCGTCGGGATCGCCCTGTATCCCGTCGATGCCGAAGACCCGACCCGTCTGCTCTGGCAGGCCGAGGAAGCGACCGGGCGGGCCAAGGCCGCCGGCCGGAATCAATTCTGCTTCTACAGTGAAAACGTCGAATCGGCGATCACCGAGGAGCGAAACCTGGGCGAGGATCTGGATGGCGCCATCACAGGGAACCAGCTCGAAATCCTGTTTCAGCCAGTGTTCGACCTCTCATCGCGGGCGATCGTGGGCGCAGAGGCGCGCCTGCAATGGCGCCACCCCGAACGAGGGGTGATCCCGGCCTCGGTCTTCCTGCAGGTAGCCGAGCACCACGGGGTATTGACCTCGATCACGGACTGGATGATCCGCGAAGCGCTCGAACGAGGTGTCGCCTGGCAGGCTGTTGCGCCGGGCATACGGGTCGCTGTCCCACTCGCCGGCCCGGAGATCCGGAGGAGGAGCCTGGTGACGCACCTCCTCGAAATCCTCGATGACACCGGTTTCGACGCCCGGCACCTCGATCTCGAGTTGAGTGAAGAAGTACTGGCCACGCAGCCGCCGATGACCGCCCATCTCAACCTGCAGCGGTTGCGCCAGATGGGGGTGTGCTTGACCCTCGACAACTTCGGATTTGCGTATGCGTCGATGATGACGCTCAAGAAAACGCCGGTGCACAGAATCAAGATCGACGGATCGGTGATCGCCGTCGTCACCTACGAAAAAGAAGCACAGGCCATCGTCAAGGCCACCATCGATCTCGCCAGGGGCTTCGGGCTGGAGGTCGCCGCCGACGGCATTGAAAACGAGTCCCAGTGGAGATGGCTGCGGTTTCACGGGTGCGAGCTCGGCCAGGGAACCTTCCTCGAGGGCTTCCTGCCCGGACCAAAGCTCTTCGAGAAGCTCGTCGACCAGCTCCGTTAAATCGGGCGGAGTCGTGGTGGCGGGCCCTGAAGGGGCGACAGATTGCGGCTGCAGCGTGAGCTGCAGCCTTTGACCACCTATTGTCTGTCGCCGCTTCGCGGCTTTTTATTTTTTTGTGACCTGATCCTGGGGCTGACGCCCCAGGCTATGTATCTGTCGCCGCTTCGCGGCTCGCCGTCGTTCGCATGAATTCAACAGTACCGAATCACCGTGGTGGCGGGCCCTGAAGGACCCGCCTACAGGTCTCCTGGCCGCCTTTGTAGGCGGGTCCTTCAGGGCCCGCCAGAATCGGGTTAAATATCTCCCGGCTGTTCAGCCAACCTAAATTAGAGGATACGCAGGATCGTCTGTCAGGCGCTTGCGGGTTTTGGGGGGATGGTGATCGTGAAGCATGTCCCGTGAGTGCGATCGAGCTCGAGCCGTCCGGCGAGCTGCTTCTCCACCAAACCCACGACAAGCCCCATACCCATGGTGGTGGTGGTTCGTATGTCCAGCTCGGCAGGCAACCCGATACCGTCGTCGCGCACGACCAGCTTGACCCCGCCTTCCGGCGTCGAGGTCACCCGAAGGTTGATCTCCCCCTCCCGGCCATCCGGAAACGCATACTTCAACGAGTTGGAAATGAGCTCGCTGATGGCGAGGCCACAGGGAACCATGTCATCGATCCTGAGGGTGATGTCGTCGGACTCGACGTTGAGCCGCACCTGGCCCGCATCCGCCCCGTACATCCGTGTCAAGCTGGTCGCGAGCCTCGACACGTACTTTCGGAGATCGATGCTGGACAGATCATCGGAGTCGTAGAGAATTTCGTGAATCAGGGCCATGGCCCGAACTCTGCTCTGACTCTCCTGAAACATCTTGTGTAGCCGTTCATCATCGATGTTCGACGCCTGCAAGCTCAGGAGACTCAAGATGACCTGCATGTTGTTTTTGACTCGATGGTGGATCTCCCGGAGAAGCACTTCTTTCTCCTCGAGCGATTTCTTGACGGTGGACTCCGCCGTCTTGCGCGACGAAATTTCTTCGACGACGGCAATGAAGTGCTCTTCGCCCCGCAACTCATCAGGAACGAGGGAGACCGTCAGATTGACCCAGATCACCGAAGAGTCCTTGTGGATATATCGCTTCTCCATCGAGTATCTGTCGATTTCGCCGGCGAGGATCTGACGGACATACTCGAGGTCGGCACGGAGGTCCTCCGGGTACGTGATCTCCTGGAACGTGAGCTTTTTGAGCTCCTCGGGTGTGTAGCCAGTGATGTCGCACAAGCGGCGGTTGAGGCGGACAAACCGTCCATCGAGCGATACGTGGGCTATCCCGACCCCTGCGAGCTCGAAGGTCGCACGGAACCTCTCCTCGCTCTCTCCGAGCGCGGTAACCACCTCTTCGAGGCGGCGAGATCGCTCCTGGAGCTCGGTGAGCATCGGGTTGCTGACCCGAACCAGCAGAGCGGCGCCGCTTATCACCACCAACAACGAAAAACCGGCGGCGAGCAGACCCGCCTTCCAGAACGGCTCCTGCACCTCCTCGAGGTCGATCTTGGCGACGATGCCCATATCGAGCACATCAACAGGCTCATAGGCCGCAAGAACGGTCGCCCCCCGGTAGTCGAGGCCCACAACCGTGCCCGACTGCCCCAAGAGGGCTCTCCTCATCGGCTCGGCGAGCGCCGAGTCGAAGGGCACGGGCTCCGGACGCCCGACCTGCGCATGCCGGTGCTCGAGCACGAAAACGATGAGATCACCCTCCCTCCTCGCAAGGGTGAACTCACCGGTATTCCCGAAACCCTCGTACTCCTGATGTGCGGCCACGATCTGCTGCACGGTGGCTGCACCGCTCCCCCCGGGAAAATCGGCACTGTGGACAACGTCGTATCGCGCGACCGCCTCGATCAGCCGCGCCTGACTCTGGGCGGTCTCGACCAGTCGGGCCTGCTCCTCACTGAAGGCCGCTCTGTAGAGAATGCCGATGGTTATACCTGTGACGAGGAGGAGACCCATGGTCATGATCAAGATGAGAACAAGCACCCGTGTCCGCTCGTTCATGGCGCGCATCACCAGCCCCCGTGCCTGGAACCCAGATCGAACATTGGTGGTTTCCTCACATCATTCACGTAGAATCTCCGGCTCGCTTCCGCTCACGGTTCCTGGCCCTGAGTGTTCCCCTCGATTACAGACCGAGACATGAGCCGTCGCGAAATTCTACCACCGTGTGGCGGGCCGCAGGAGCAGCGCGAGATTGGCCGCCACGCGGTAAAGAAGTTTTCAGTTACCAGCCGCCCGTACCCCCGTCATCCATCCATGTTCACGCGTTCAGGGTGGGAGAGAGAAGAGGCGGCGCCGGGTTTTCCCTGGAGCCGTAGGCGGGTCGTTTACGGATTCTTGGAACGATTACGACGACCGTTCAACCTCTACCGAGCCCCGTTCTGGGTTCTTGTCTCCTGCTCAGTCACCATCGGTGATTCCTTGAGGGGCACGTCGATGAGCTGCTCCTCGAGGTCGAAGGGCACGCCCCGCAGGTAGGCGTCGATGGCGCC
>JAOZUP010000373.1 GCA_029938595.1 Thermoanaerobaculales bacterium
AAAACCCCGCTGGGCGCGGCACCTCGCCGCCCTCGCCACGAAACCCGGTGAGAAACGCAGGCTACCTGTTGTCGCTCTCCTCCCGCACGACCTGTAGCAGGACATTTACAAAGGCTTCGGGCTGGAACCACTGGGGATTGTGGCCGCCCTCCATTTCGACCACTCTCCACCCGCGGTCCTTCGCGCGGTCGGCAAAGATGTCGAAGTCGTCAACCTCCTTCCCTCGTTCGACGGTGAGGATGAAGATCGCGGGGATTCTTGCCGCCTCCGGGTTGTCGAGAAGGATGGGCTCGGTGAAGGTGAGAATGGGTTGTGGCACGTCAACCGGTGGCTGCTCTCCCTCCTCCACCCACAGTGGCACGAGCTGCCACGGTTCGGCGCCACCGCCGCCCGCCGTGGCCATCGTGTCGATGGCTTCGCCGAACAAGCCCGCAACCGAATCGCCGTTCTCGGGCACGATGGCGTCCATGAAGATCAGCTTGGCGATTCGGTCCGGAATCCGATCCGCTACGCCGGCGATCACCATGCCGCCGTAGCTGTGACCAATCAACACGACCTCGTCGAGGTCTTCGAACTCGAGGACGTTGACGATGTCCTCAACGTGGGTCGACAGCCCCACCTCCGGACCGGCCAGATGGACGCGCTCCCCAAGCCCGGTCAATGTCGGGCGATAGACAGCGTGCCCGGCCTCTTCGAGAAGGGGCTGCACCTTGTGGAACTGCCACCCGCCGCCCCAGGCGCCGTGCACGAACACTATGGTTAGCGGGATGTCCTCGCCAGCCACCTCCAGCGGCGCAGGAGCGCAAGCCACCGCGCACACCGCCACAAAGACGCCGATCACCAGCCATAGTGCGCGGTTTCGACTCAGGCCATTGTCCTCCATGGGTCCTCCTCTATCGGCACCGTCATTGTAGTTTTGGGTGCCAAGACCAACACGTCTTGCATTCTCCACCCGCTATCCCACCACAACATTCGGATCAGGCGCTATACTCCCCATGGGAAGAACAATGAAATTCCAACGCTTGCTCACACCGGTTCTCTTAGCGGGTCTTTGTGGCTTCTCCAGCGCCCCTCCATCGACAACCCCCGAGCTCACGCAACGGGCCAAGCACGTGGTTGTTTATGACGGGCCCGAAATCAAGGCTCATCTCGAGTACTGGTGGGCCGTCGATTACATCTCCACGTCCAACCTGATGCTCAAGCTGAGTTTGATGGTGGATGGGACCATGTCGACCGAGGTGAAGCGTGACGCGATCGCCGTTCTCGGTCCAGACGGCCGCACCTTCCCGCTCGTCGATCCAAAGGAATTTCAGCGCCAGTATCCCGACCTGCTGTCGGCGCTGAATCTGAACAACGCATGGGGACCGCCCCCGGAGAGCTTTTCCGGCATCCGTAAGAGCTGCGGCCGCTGGTTCCTCTCTCGTCCCGGCGACTTTCGCGACCAACCCTCCCTGACCGTGACTCCCGGCTACTGGTGCAGCGGACCGCTGGTATTCGCCGTACCGGACGGGGTCCGGCCTGGCGAATGGGTTTTGCTCATCGATCTCGAGGGAAGCGACGTCCGGATTCCATTCGCGCTCGGACAGTAATCAGCTTCGCCTTGGCGTCGGCCAACTCTCGAACCTCCTTTGCGAGTTCGGAATAACCGAGCTCCTCAATCTTGGACTCAAGGTCCTCCAACATCTGGTGATCTTCCACGGCTCGGTTCCGGAGCGACTGCGTCATCACGTTGAAGGGATCCTGAAGCTGCCGCAGGTTGTCCTTGGAACGCAGCCAAAGTACCGTGTCGTAATCGCCCGACGCGACTCTATTCAGACACCTCCGCAGGTTGAAGGCCGCTCCTGCAGTCCTGTGGGTGAGCATGATCGAGCGCACCACGACAATCAGAAACATAGCGAGGGAAACAGATGCGAGAAGTAGAGCGCTGCGTTGATCGATAGCTCTCATCTGTTCCGCAAGATTTGGGTTGAAAGCGATGATTTCCTGAGTCTCCATCGCACCCCAGAGGAAGACGACCAGGTTCAGAGGCGCCAGCAACACCAAAACCAAACCTGCAACCTTGGCTGTAACCACCAACTGGCCTCGGCGGTCGATCAGGTACTTCCTACGCCTGGGACGGGAACCACCAAGTGGGCTCGTCATTTCTATCGAGCCAAAGAGAGGGAATTCGTTTTCGCGCGCTTTTTCTATCATGACGATGCAACCTCCTCGGTAGACCCCCGAGCGCTCGAATCATCGCGGACAGTACGGCTAACTCTCTCCATCGCCCGGACCGCCGTCTTCCCACGTGAGAAACCTCTTGTATTTCGGATCATTGTCGCCAGTGGCGAGCTGCAGCGGTCCTTCGTCCTCGATGTACACGTAATTGCAGAGGTGCCCGTGGTCGTGCCGGCAGACCAGCACGAACTTGATGTCCTTCGCGCTGCGTTTGCTATCGCCCGGGTTCTGCTCATCGAAGCCATCGAGGTCGTCGCCGTGACCGGCGTTCGGGTTTTCGGCGTCGGAGAGGAAGTAGTACGGGCCGGATCTACCACCTGGAAATGCTGCCGCCCAAAAAGTGGCAACCTCGGGAAGGGTGGTCCCCGGCTCGGCAACCAGGTATAGACCGGCTTGGATGGCACGCAGCTCGACCATGCAGCGGGCGAGGCGCGCCTTGTGCACCTTGTCCAAAACTGTTGGAATCACGACCGCAGAGAGGACACCAATAATGTTGACCACCACGATCAACTCGGTGAGTGAGAATCCGGATTTTCGAGACCGACTCAGCCTCAGCCCTATATTGGAAGCGGGCCTCTCCGAACGCACACGGCAGCGGGAAGATAAGTGGATCTTCTCCTCCATGCCTTCCTAATCGCAAAATCAATGCCAGAATTCGTGTATGTATACAAGCTTCCGGTATGAGAAACGGTGTTTCATTACAGGCCACGCGTATGATTGCGGGCCACTATTCGCGACGCATTCCGGTGAGATGTGATGGTCTGGACTCTGTAGGTCAATGAGGTTTTTGGCAGCTGAGTGGTCAAATATTCCAGAATTCTGCGAATTTCGCTCACGAAGTGGTTACCAAGAACAAAAAATGCCGAATTTCTGTCCGGAATAGCCTCTATGTGGACTAGCCTCTCGAGCCTCCGCGTATTCGCAAAAAGTTCCTAGAGCGCCATCCCGACAAGCTGCTCGGTCGGTGGCCGAAAATCGGTCACCGGCCGGCTCAGGGCGTCGTCGATGGTGTCCAGTATGAGCTCCCTATCCTCGGGGATACGGCCGTGCACATCGAGGAAGTTGGTGATGTGGTCGGACAGCAGCATGGTCGGACCTTCCAGCTCGGTCACCAGCAACCGGGTCTCCTCGAGGGCCTGGTGGGCGTCGAGGAGAGTCAGGTCACCAGCGTTCCAGCGTTCGCACCAGTCGGTTCCGGAAACGGGTACGAATGTACGCAACCGGACGAAATCGGGCGGGGCAAGGTTGAGCACCGCGGCGCTGCCGATGGCGTGCTCCCGCCACCGTTCGGTTCCGGCAACCCCCACCATGATGTAGACCGAGAGCTCGATGCCGGCCTCCATCACATGGTTGAAGGAGCGCGCCGCCTGCTCGGGATCGACCCCTTTGCGGATCTGCTCCAGGGTCACCGGGTCTCCCGACTCGAGACCCGAGTGAATCCGCGTGATGGCCGCCGCCGACAGCCGCAGCCACTCCTCCCGGCTCTTTTTGACCAGAAACTTGGCCGATCCGTACATCGTGATCCGCTCGAGACGGGGCCACCGTTCCAGCGCCGCCTGACCTATCGCCTCCAGCTTGTCGGTCGGCAGGGCGGCCGTGTTGCCGTCAGCGAGGAAGATGGTGCGCACCTGGTCGCCGTAAAGCTCCCGTGCCACGTCCAGATCCTCGATCACCTCCTCCACCGGCCGCGCCCGGAAGGCCTTGTCCGAGTACATGGCGCAGAAGGCGCACCGGTTGTGGGGACAGCCCACAGTGGCCTGGATGATCAGCGAGCCGGCTTCACTCGGCGGACGGTAGACGGTGCCTTCGTAGCGCATCGGACACAGGGTACGCCTGGGAGCCGCGTAGAACAACCACGACAAATGATTGAGCGCCGAAGGCGCGATAGATTCATAGCCTGGGGCGTCAGCCCCAGGAATACGGTACAGGATAAATATCCAGCCGCGAAGCGGCGA